>NZ_BAAANS010000025.1:0-130918 GCF_039529925.1 Kitasatospora saccharophila
TGAGCGACGTGTTGCGGCAACGCGCCTGGGAGATCGCCGAACGGCTCGCCGAGGCGGGCGGCGGGGAGGCCAGGCTGACCGTCATCCCGGACGGCTAACGCGTCGAACTACGGATCTTCCGGCCCGAGGACGGCTCCCCCAGCCCCGAGGACCACCTGGCCGTCCTCAAAGCCCTCGCCCTGGGCGACCGCTGGGGACACCGCTACTCCCCGCCCTCCCGCAACAACGGCACCGCCCGCGAACTCGTCTGGAGCGAAGTCCACACCCCGCCCGACCAGAACGACCGGGCGGACAGCTAGCACCGGGCCGGGCGGGCTCGGGTTCTGACGGTCCTCGCAACACAGCCTGGCGTGGGAGACCGTTGAGTTCCTGGGTGACGTGTTGCAGATCTGCGCTGCAGCAGCCGGGCAGGGCGCGTGGAGGGATGCGCCGACGGGCCCGGCACGCCCGGCCGGGTGACGGGAAGACGGTGGCGTTCGTGTCGGCGGCCGTTCGTGGTTGCACCGTGCTTAGCGTCGGGCCGGAACGGGTGCCTGGCGGAGGGCGGACGGCGATGCGGCGGAGCGTGGCGGCGGTCTGGGCGGTCCTGGTGCTGCTGGCCACCTGTTGGTCCTGGTCCTGGCCCGCGACGGCCGGGGCGGTGCCGCCGCAGGCGCCGTTCGCCGCCTACCAGTACGGCACCGACGGCTGCCTGGAAGTCGGCGCCCGGGACGGGCAGCCCAAACCGTACGCCGCGCCCGCCGGGTACGACCCGACAGCCGGCTACCCGGCGTTCGGCTACGACCCGGCCGCGCTCGGGTTCACCGCCACCGGCGGCACCAACGCCTGCCGGTACAAGTTCTACGACAAGAACCCGCGCACCGACCCGAGCGCCGTGGTCATCGCCACCGGCTACTGCGTGCAGTACGCCGCCGGGCAGCTCTCCGGCACCGGCTACGACCCGCAGGACGCCGCACCCGTCCGCGACGCCGGCTACGTCCGGCGGATCCTCGCCACCTACTGGCCCAACAGCGACCTGCCCACCGTGCCCGGCACCAACGCCACCGTGATCAACCGGCAGCGCTCCGGGGCCGTCGCGATGGCGATCCACTGGTTCACCGACGGCATCGCGATGCCGCCCGACTACCAGGTGCCCGCGCTGTACGACTCGGTCAAGCAGGTCGTCGACGGCGCCCTCGCCGCCGGGCCGCTCGACCCGCCCGCCGACCCGACGCCGACCATCGACGGACCCGGCGGCGGCGACGCGCAGACCCTGGTCGGGCCGTACACCGTCGGCGCGAACGCGCTCGGGCCGGTCACCGTCCGGATCGACGGCGCGGGCGTCGACGCGTACACCGACGCCGCCGGGACGGTGCCCTTCACCAGCGGCGACGCCCTCCCGCTCGGCGGGCGGCTGTGGCTGCGCGGGCCCGCCGGACAGGTCGTGCTGCACGCCGAGGGGCCCGTGCAGGCCGCCATCGGGACGTACATGGCGGGGGACCCGGCGGTACGGGTGCAGTCGATGATGCTCGCCACCGCCGTACCGCTGACGGGCAAGACCGAACGGACCCTGACCCTGGTACCCGGAGACCCGCCGCGCCTCACCAGCCAGGTCTCCACGGCCGTGCTCACCAGCGGCGCCCCCGTCTCCGACAGCTTCGACGTCACCGGCCTGCGCGGGCCCGCCACGCTCACCGCCACGCTGTACGGGCCGCTGCCCGTCCCCGGCTCCGGGGATTGCGGGCAGGCCGGGTGGGACGGTGCCGGGCTGCCCGTCGAGGCGGTCTACGACCCCGTCCCGCTCACCGGCGACGGCCGGGTCACCCTCCCCGACCGGACCACCGGCGAACCCGGCTGCTACTCCTTCGGGGCCCGGCTGCAACCCGAAGCCACCGACCCCGTCGACCTCCCGCCCGGCGACCCCGCCGAGACCCTCCGGGTCGACCCGCGCCCCGTGCCGCCCGTCCTGACCCTCACCACCCGGGCCTCGGCGAGCACCCTCCCGGCCGGCCGGGAGGCCACCGACACCCTCACCGTCACCGGCATCACCCCCGGCCGCACCGTCCACCTCGAACCCACCCTGTACGGCCCGCTGCCCCCCGCCGCCGACGGCGGCTGCGCCGGGCTCGACTGGACCGCCCCCGACCTCCCCGTCACCGCCCGGCTCGCTCCGCACGACCTCACCGCCGACGGCTCCGTCACCACCGAGGCGGTCCGGCTCGCGGCGGCCGGCTGCTACAGCTTCGGGACGGTGATGACGCACGACGTGCTGACGGGCGGCCAGGAACCGGTCGAACACGGGCTGGGCGACCCGGAGGAGACCCTCCTGGTGACGCCCTCGCCCTCCCCGTCCCCGTCCCCGTCCCCCTCCCCGTCCCCCTCCCCATCCCCCTCGCCGTCGCCCTCCCCGTCCGGAACGCCCACGCCCTCCCCCAGCGCGAGTGCGACGGCAAGGCCGGTGCCCCCACTGCCCGACACCGGGACGGACGAGACCGAAGCGGTGCTGGCCGGCGCGCTCGCGTTGCTGGTACTGGGCTCGGCCGCCCTGGCCGTCACCCGGCGCAAGTGATCACGCCGCCCCGCTCCCCACTGCCGCGACCCGGCCCACACGTCGATACGGCAGTGCGATGGTGAACCCCGACCTGCTGGGCGGCCTCCCGCCGTTCGGGCGCGGACCCGGCGGGTCGGCGAGCACAATGCCCGGGTGAAGCCCTGGAGAGACAGCCTCCCGCAGATCCCCTTCGCCTACCGGGCGCTCCCGCCGGACGGTGCCTGGATGACCCGGGAGGAGGCGGCTGCCTGCCTGGGGATCGGGGAGTTCCACTTCAACTCGCTGATGACCAACACCCATCGCATCGATCCGGTCCGCACCACCGACCGGCAACTGGCCGTCACCCGCGCCAGCGTGGAGGCGGAGCAGCACTGGCGCGCCACCGCTCCCCGCCGCCGCAAGGCCCTGCGCCTGCTCAAGGACATCGCCCGCTCGTTCTGACCTTCCCGCGCGGTGGAGCGCCCGGCCCGGTTCCGCGAGATTGGATACAGTGGGGGTGGCGCCGGGGATCGCGGATTCCCGGAAGTCGTGGAGCCAGGTGACCTGGGGCAGACCGGGAGCCTGGCTCGGCGCTTTTCCGGGCGCGGTCAGCAGTCCGTGACGACGTCCACTTCCACGGCCGAGTCCCCGAAGCGCTGCCAGTACTCGTCGCGCCCGAACTGCGCGAACCGCCGGGCACCGGCTACGACGTCGGCGATCCACAGCAGCGGCTCGTTCCCGCCGTGGACGTGTTCCACCCGGAAAGCGCTGCCCGTGGGCAGCGTGCGACGTGCTGCCATGACCGTCCGCACGTCGCGTTCGTTCAGCGACGGTTCCCGGGCCTCGACGTACAGACGGTCCACCCCTAACCCGTGCAGCCCGGCCACCAACTCGGCGAGGCACTTCGCCCGGGCCCGCTCCTGGCGCCGCACCGGGACCGGGGCGCCGAACGTCACCACGTGCAGTCCTTGCAGGGACGCCACCGCCCGGGCCGCGTCCGTTCGCTGGCGGTGGTCCATCTCCGTCCAGTGCAACTTGCGGTCCGCTCGACCGCCCCGGCACCGGAGGGCCCGCATCGTGTCGCGTGCCCCTTCTTCCGCGCCGGGCTCGATCACCGCAGCGGCGATGATGTAGAAGCCCGACGAGTTCTCCTCCTGGAACGACTCGTCGGACCACGCGGTCCGGTTCCGGGCGTCGGGGCTCATCACCGTCCCTCTCGGCGGGCCGGGGCGTCAGGCCGCCCGGGCGCGGTGGAGGGCCTCGCGGGCCAGGGCGGCGCCGGTGCCGGGGGTGACGGGGGCGGGTGGCGGGGCCTGGGTGCAGGGCGGGCAGATGCCGGGGCGGGGGACGGGGTCGTGGCAGGTGGCGCAGGTGGGGGCGGGGGCGGGTGGGGCGAAGGTGGCGGGGAGCTTGTCGGTCAGGCGGCGGCGCAGGAACCCGGCGGGGGAGTGGACGTGGTCCGGGAGGCCGGGGAGCAGTGCGGCGGCGAGGTCGGCGGGGGTGCTGCCCCGGTCGATCCAGTGGACGACCAGCGGGGCGAGGCGGGCGGCCTCGGCCTCGCCGATCCGCAGGCGGGGTTCGCGGCGGACGACGCGCAGCAGGGCGTCGGCGGCGGTGCGGGCCCGGCCGTCGAGGACGGGCGCGGGGGCGGGCGGGCGCGGTGCGGTCCGGGTGCGCTGGCGCGGGATCGCGGGCGGTTTGGCGGGCGGCGCCGCAGGCGGTTCGGGAGGGAGGGGAGGGAGGGGGGTTTCTTGCTCTTGTTTCTTTGTCTTTAGGGACCCCCCGTGACCGGATTCCGGTTTCCCCGCAGTCGGTGCGACCTGCAGCGATGGGAACTTCCAGGCGACGTCGGTGACGTGCTGCACGGAGATGATGCGGCCCTTGGCGATCCGGAGCGGGCGGACGACGTAGTAGCCGGCCTCGGTCAGCTCGCGCAGCCACTTGCGGACGGCGGTGGAGGTGTCGCCGGAGCGGCGGGCCATCTCCGGGGCGGGCATCCACTGGCCGTCGGGGAGGGAGAGCAGGAAGCAGAGCAGGCCCCGGGGTCCGTGGCGGAGGCCGGAGTTCTGCAGGATCTCGTTCGGGAGGATCGTGAAGTTGCCCGTGTGCGGGCTACGATTGATGCGCATGGGAGGTCTTGCTCCTGTGCCATGCCCCGGGGTGTTGGCGCACCGCCGGGGCGAAACTTTTCCTTCGACTGCTGCGGAACGTAACACGCCGACTACGCTCCGCGCCAAGCGATCGACGGGCAGTCACATTCCGACGATCTGATGCCCGAAAAGCCATCAACTCCGTTCAGGGTCAGCGCACAGCACGCACCAGCAGGGTCTCCGCGCTGCGGCCCCCGGGCACGGCGGGCGCGACCCGCTCGGTGCTGACGGCGCTGAACCCGGCCGCGTCCAGGGCCTTCGCCCAGACCTGCTCCTGGAGGACCCAGCGGCGCATCGTCGCGGCCGCACCCCCGGGCGTCCTGGCCGGAATGTCGGCGGGCACCACGTCCGCCTCCGCCGGGGCCCCGCCGAGGTAGTGGCCGAGCGTCGAGGCGACGAGCAGCCCACCGGGCCGCAGGGCGCTCGCGGCGGCCGGAAGCAGCTCGGCCGGGTCGGTGAAGTCGAGGCTGCCGAAGACGGAGTACAGCACGTCGTACGCGCCGGGGTGGCCCAGGAGGTGCCCGACGGCCTCGGAGCGGACCAGCCGCAGCCGGGGCGCGAGGAAGCCGTACAGGTCTTCGGCCATGGCGCACTGGGCGGGCGAGGCGTCCACGGCGTCGACCCGGGCCGGACGGTGGTGCACGACGAGGTGCGCGGCGTGCCGGCCGGAGCCGGAACCGAGGTCGCCGATCGTCAACCCGCCGAGGTCGCCCCCGAGGAGCTCCGCCCCGGGCCCGCAGTCCTGCCCCCACGTCCAGGCGAAGCCACCGGGAACGCCCCGATCGGTCCCGGCCCGGCCACGGCCGTAGTGGTGCCAGAGGTCTGCCGCCGCCCGGACGGCCGAGGTGTCGGTCACCCGCGCCATCCTCGCGCCCCACCGGCGCGGAGGCCCGTCGCCACGGCAACGCGGGGTGGCGGGGGCGGTCCCGATACGGTGTGGGGCATGGCGGACACCACCTGCGGCCTGCACCTGTTCTGGGACGAGGCAGAGACCGGATACGACTTCGGGCCGGGGCACCCGATGGACCCGACGCGGCTCGCGCTGACGATGCGGCTGGTCGAGTCGCTCGGGCTGACGAAGCGGCCGTCGGTGACGGTGCGTTCGGCGCCGCCGGCCGGGGAGTCGACGCTGCGGCTGGTGCACACCGCCGAGTACCTGGCGGCGGTGAAGCGGGCCGCCGCCGACCCGTCCGCCGTGGACGACGCGCACGGGCTGGGGACGGACGACAACTGGGCGTTCCCGGGGCTGCACACCGCCTCCGCGCTGATCGCCGGGCAGTCGGTGGCCGCCGCCGAGGCGGTGTGGCGCGGCGAGACGCCGCACGCCGTCAACTTCGCGGGCGGGCTGCACCACGCGCTGCCCGGCCGGGCGTCCGGGTTCTGCGTCTACAACGACCCGGCGCTGGCCATCGCCCGGCTGCTCGAACTCGGCGCCGAGCGGGTCGCCTACGTCGACGTGGACGTCCACCACGGCGACGGCGTGCAGCAGGCGTTCTGGAACGACCCCCGGGTGCTGACCGTCTCGCTGCACGAGAGCCCCGCCACGCTGTTCCCGCAGACCGGCTGGGCCACCGAGACCGGCGGCCCGGACGCCGAGGGCAGCGCCGCCAACCTGCCGCTGCCCGCCGGGACGGGCGACGCCGGGTGGCTGCGGGCCTTCCACGCCCTGGTGCCGGAACTGCTGGCAGCGTTCCGCCCGCAGGTGATCGTCAGCCAGCACGGCGCCGACACCCACGTCGAGGACCCGCTCGCGCACTTCGCCGTCACCGTCGACGCCCAGCGGATCATCGCCGAGGCCGTCCACCGCCTCGCCCACGAGCACGCCGACGGCCGCTGGATCGCCACCGGCGGCGGCGGGTACGCGGTGGTCGACGTGGTGCCCCGCACCTGGACGCACCTGGTCGCCACCGCCGCCGGACACCCCGTCGACCCGGCCACCGAGACCCCCGAGGAGTGGCGCGCCGAGACCTACCGGCTCACCCGCCGCCCCGCCCCGCTGCGGATGACCGACGGCGCCACCCCGCACTGGTCCGACTTCCACGACGGCGGCTACGACCCCGCCGACCGCCTCGACCAGGCGATCCTGGCCGCCCGCCGGGCCGTCCTGCCGCACCACGGGCTGATCCCGTGACCGCCCGGCCCGCCCGGATCGACCGCGGGGAACTGCGCGACTACCTGGTCAAGCACCGGCTGGCCGGACCCGAGGTCCCGACGCCCCGGCAGAACAACCTCCGGCACTACCGGCTGTTCGCCCAGGGCGACCCCAGGACGCTGATGGGCCTCGACCCGCTGCCCCGCCGCGACGAGGCCGCCGTGCTGGCGCTGATGGCCGACCGGGTCGGCGTGAACCCCGACCCGCGCCACCTCCAGGGCCCGGACTCGATCGACCCCGACCGCACCCTCGACGCCCTGGACCGGCTCGCCGCCCTGCTGCGCCGCACCGCCGACCGGCGCGGCAGCGTGCTGGCCGGCACCGGGCACCCCACCAAGCTGGCCGACTTCCACCGCGCGCTGTCCGAGGCGCTCGAAGCAGCCGGTTGCACCGTGCACACCCCCGCGCGGGGCACGCGCTTCCGCGAGCCCACCCCCGAGGGCGAGCGTCCCCGCCACATCGACGTGCTCGACGGCGTCCTGGTGGTGCGCGCCCTGGACGGCCCCGACGGCCCCGGCCGCCCCGGCCCCGGCGACCTCGCGCACACCCACTCCCCGCTGCCCGTCCGGCTCGCCCTGGCCGCCCTCGCCGACGCCGGCCACCGCCCGCCCGACCTGGTGCTGGGCGACCACGGCTGGCTGTGCGGCGCGGGCCGCCTCGGCATCCCCGCCGGGGGCGTCGCGGACTGCAACGACGTCGCCCCGTTCGCCGCCGAGGCGGACGGCCTGGTCGAGGTGGTCGTCCCGCTGGAGGACGGCTCCGCGCCCAGCTGCTACGTTCCGCTGAGCGACTACGTACTGCAACGGGCGGATCTCGCACCGTACAACAGGTGACGGCCCCCCTCTTCCCACCCGTACCACGCATAACTACTCTGGGGATACACGTGTGCCGGTGGAGTCACCGGAGGGGAAGCCGGTGCCTTGCACACGGGTAAGGGTCGGGTGATGGGTCATGAGTTCCGGCGAGCGTCCCCTGCAGGATGTCGTCTTCCTGACCGTGGCCGAGGTCGCCTCGGTGATGCGGGTGTCGAAGATGACGGTCTACCGCCTCGTGCACAGCGGAGAGCTTCCGGCCATCAGGGTCGGACGCTCCTTCCGGGTGCCCGAGCAGAAGGTGCACGAGTACCTCCAGGAGTCCTACGTGCGGCTCGAAAGCGCGTAGGCCGGAGCCCCACCGGGGCACCGATTACGGCAAACGCGAGGTGGACGGTAGGCTAGGGCCTCCGTCAGTCGTATGGACTCCCGGCTCTCACGGGCGCGGGTCCGAGTGAGCGAGGAAATTCCGTGGGCTCTGTCATCAAGAAGCGTCGCAAGCGTATGGCCAAGAAGAAGCACCGCAAGCTTCTGAAGAGGACCAGGGTCCAGCGTCGCAACAAGAAGTAACACCGGTCGGCGCCGTCCCCGCTCGCGCGGGGGTCAGCCACGGACTCGCTTTCAGCGTCGCAGGAAGAACTGGCGCCGGTGGTGTACCACTGCCCGTCCCAGGGAGAAATCCCCGGGGCGGGCAGTGGCGTTTCAGCCCCCGTCCGCTCCGCGCGGTACGGTGCACACCAGGGTGGGCATCCAGGGAGGTCGGGGCATCGTGGGCAAGGTCGTGCTCGTCACCGGCGTGGCGCGTCCGCTCGGCGCGCGGTTCGCCGAACGGATCTCCGAACACCCCGAGGTGGACCGGGTGGTGGGCGTCGACGCCGCCCCGCCGCCGGCCGACCTGCCGTTCGGCGTCCGCTACGCCCAGGTCGACCCGCGCCGCCCGGCGATCGCCCGGGTGATCGCCGAGCACGAGGTCGACACCGTCGTGCACCTCAACGTCACCGCGCTCGGCCACGGCGGCCGCACGGCGGTGAAGGAGAGCAACGTCATCGGCAGCATGCAGCTGCTCGGCGCCTGCCAGCAGGCCCCCGGACTGCGCCGCCTGGTCGTCAAGTCCACCACCGCCGTCTACGGCTCCGCGCCCCGCGACCCGGCCGTGTTCGGCGAACGCACCCAGCCCAAGGCGCTGCCCCCCGGCGGCTTCGCCCGGGACGCCGCCGAGGTCGAGGGCTACGTCCGCGGCTTCGCCCGCCGCCGCCCCGACGTCGCGGTCACCGTGCTGCGCTTCGCCAACATCCTCGGCCCGGACGGCGACACCCCGCTCGCCGCGTACTTCCGGCTCCCGGTGCTGCCCACCGCGTTCGGCCACGACCCCCGGCTGCAGTTCGTCCACGAGGAGGACGCCCTGGAGGTGCTCCGGCGCGCCGCCCTCGGCGCGCCCCCCGGCACCTACAACGTCGCCGGGGACGGCGTCCTGCTGCTCTCCCAGTGCGCCCGCCGGCTCGGCCGCCCCACCGTCCCGCTGCTGCGGCCCGCCCTCGGCCTGGTCGCCCGGCTGGCCCGCCGACTGGCCGCCCCCGCGGACCGGGCGTTCTCCCAGGAACAGCTCCAACTCCTCACCCACGGACGGGTGGTCGACACCGTCCGGCTCCGCGAGGAGTTCGGCCACACCCCGCGCTGGACCACCGCCGAGACCTTCGCCGACTTCGTCGCGCACACCTCCGCCGGCCCCCTGCCGCCCGAGCGGCTCACCGCCGTCACCGACCGGCTGGCCGGCCTGCTCGGCGACCACCCCCCGGCCGGCCACCGGCCCACCGGCCACCACCCCACCGAGAACCACGAATCGAGGCCGCGATGACAGCCGCCCGGGAACCCGCCGACCCGGCGGCCAAGGTCATCCCGATCGAATCCGCCCCCAGCTGGAACGGCCCCGAACCCCGTCCCGGCCTCGCCGACCGGATCGCCGACGGCGTCGGCGCCGCCCTCGCCGGACAGCTCGGCGCCACCGCCACCCGGGTCCTCGGCAAGGGCTGGGAGGAACGCGCCGCCCACGGCCTCGGCTTCCTGCGCCGCCGGCTCACCGGCGACTACGAGGTCGACGACTTCGGCTTCGACGAGGAACTCACCGAGGAGGTCTTCCTCGCCCTGCTGCGGCCGCTCGCCGAGAAGTACTTCCGGATCGAGGTCCGCGGCACCGAGCACATCCCCGCCGAGGGCGGCGTGCTGATCGTCGCCAACCACTCCGGCACCATCCCGCTGGACGCCCTGATGACCCAGGTCGCCGTCCACGACCACGCCGACCGGCACCTGCGGATGCTCGCCGCCGACCTGGTCTTCGTCCTGCCCGTGGTCAACGAACTCGCCCGCAAGGCCGGACACACCCTGGCCTGCAACGAGGACGCCCAGACCCTGCTGGAGCGCGGCGAGGTGGTCGGCGTCTGGCCCGAGGGCTTCAAGGGCATCGGCAAGCCCTTCTCCGAGCGCTACAAGCTCCAGCGCTTCGGCCGCGGCGGCTTCGTCGCCTCCGCGCTGCGGGCCGGCGTCCCGATCGTGCCCTGCTCGATCGTCGGCGCCGAGGAGACCTACCCGATGATCGGCAACTTCAAGACCCTGGCCCGGCTGCTCGGCCTGCCCTACGTCCCGATCACGCCCACCTTCCCCTGGCTCGGCCCGCTCGGCGCGATCCCGCTGCCCACCAAGTGGACCATCCAGTTCGGCGAGCCCATCCCGACCGACGGCTACCCCAAGGACGCGGCGGACGACCCGATGCTGGTCTTCAACCTCACCGACCAGGTCCGGGAGACCATCCAGCACACGCTGTACAAGCTGCTGGTGCAGCGGCGCTCGGTCTTCGGCTGAGACGGGACCAGGGGCGCGGTTCCCCGCGCCCCTGTCAGGACCGCTAGTTGAGCGTCAGCCCCGGCAGCAGGCCCGGGATGAGCGGCGGGATGGTGATGCCCTGGCCGCCGTCCGCCGGGGGTGCCGTCGGGGAGCCGGAGGGGGCGGGGGTGCCGCCCGTCGCCGGGGTGGCGGAGCCGGAGGGCGCGGGAGAGGCGCCGGAGCCGGTCAGGCCGGTCAGCAGGTCGCCGAGGCCGCCCGCGGTGGGGGCGCCGGGCGTCGCGCTGGCCCGGCCGGACGGCGCGGTGGCCGGGGCGTGGCCGCCGCCGGTGCCGGCCGAGCTGCCGGTGCCCGGGAGCAGCGGCTGCCGGCCGGTGCCCGGGTCCGTGCCGGTGGCCCCGCCCGAGGTGCCGGTCTCGCCGGTGGCCGCTCCGCTGCCGCCGCTACCGCTGTCGCCGCTGCCGCCCTGGCCGGTGACCTGCTCCAGCCGGAGCGGCGCGACGTCCTCGCTTATGTCGTCGAAGAGCCGGTCGACCTTGGACGCCTGGGTGCTCAGCCCGGACGGCAGCTTGGACTGCAGGGCCGACCAGCGCTGGTCCTCCCCGGCGAAGCCGGCGAGCTGGCGCATCGGGGTGAGCGAGCCGTTGGTGCGGTAGACGGCGCGCAGCAGGTCGCGGCCGCGCAGCGCCTCGGCGTGCATGTCGTCGAGCGCGCGGCGGACCTGGTCGACCGTGGCGGGGCTGAGCGAGGTCGGGCTGTCGGCGCGGCCGAGCAGGCTCTGCGCCTCGTCGAGGCGGGTGGACGCCTGCTGGAGGAGCAGCGCGCCGCGCTCGGTGTCGTTGTCGGCCCAGTCGAGCCGGAGCCCTTCGAGACCGCGCTTCATGCCGTACAGGGCGTCCCCGGGGAGGGCGTTGGTGGACGCGGCGGCCGCTCCGGCGAACCCGCCCACGGCCACGCCGGCGACCAGGCCGCCGATCGCCAGGCGGCGGCCCCAGCGGACCCGGCCGACCCGCCGGTCGCGCTGGACGGGGAGGACCGCGGTGGGTGCGCCGCCGGCCCACTCCTGCTCGAACGCGGCCATCAGTCGGGCGCGTTGGACCGTCCGCGTCTCGGCGGCGAGCTCGGGGGCGGGGGCCGCACCGAGGGCGTCGGCCATCGCGAGGAGCTCGGTCATGGCGGCGGAGCCGGCCCGGTGCGAGCCGCCGCTCCGGTGGTCACTCTGGTGGGCCTCCAGCGCCTCGGCGAAGGACTTCGCCCGCCGGTGCTCAAGCACGTTTGCCGTCACGGGCCACACCTCCCTTCGTCGTTTTCGACACCGTGGCCAGCCGGTTGGTTGTCCCGACAGGCCGAAACCACACCATCGGGTGACAGCTTGGGTTCCCACTTGACTGCGGGCCCGGTGGCGGATTGCACGCTGGCCAACGAGCGGTGTCGGGAGTCGGTTACGCACGACCCCCCTGGCGTATTAAGCAGAGCAGATGACCGCCCCGTCACCCGGACGTGGTCGCGCCCGGGGCGGGTTGACGGTCCGTCGGTCGCCGGGGGCGGCGACGACGGTCTGTGGGCTATCGCGTCCACGGCCGGCGGGTCACCTGGCGTCCGGCGGCAGCAGGCGGGCCAGCGTGCGCACCGCCCGGTACTGCAGCGTCTTGATGGCGCCCTCGTTCTTGCCCATGATCCGGGCCGTCTCGGCGACCGAGAGGCCCTGCAGGAAGCGCAGCGTCACGCACTCCTGCTGCTGCGGGTTGAGCCGGCGCACCGCGTCCAGCAGGGCGGCGTTGGAGAGCGACTCCAGCACCGACTCCTCGGGGCTGCGCTCGCACTCGTTGGAGTCCAGCATCTCGCCGGTGGTGACCTCCAGCCGGAACCGGCTGGACTTGAAGTGGTCGGCCACCAGGTTGCGGGCGATGGTCACCAGCCAGGCGCCGAAGTCGCGGCCCTGCCAGGTGAAGGTGCCGATCCGGCGCAGCGCGCGCAGGAAGGTCTCGCTGGTCAGGTCCTCGGCGGTGGCCCGGCTGCCGACCCGGTAGTAGATGTACCGGTACACGGTGTCGGCGTAGTGGTCGTAGAGCCGCCCGAAGGCTTCGCTCTCGCCGTTCTGGGCCCGCTCGACCAGCTCCACCACCGGGTTGTGCTCGGTGTCGTAGCCGGGGCCGGCGGGCGCGCTGCGGGACCGGCCGCGGGTGCCGGGGGCGGGCACGGTGCGGCCGCGGCCGCCGGTGGCCGGAGCGCCGCCCGCGGCGGGTCCGGTGGTCGGGCCGGCGGCGGAGCCGGTGGTGGTCGAGCGCAGCAGCGGCGCGGCGAAGGCCGCGGGGGCGGGGGCGGCGAACGCGGCCCCGGCCACTGCGGGCTGCGGCACGGGGACGATCAGTTCGAACTCGCGGATCGCGGCCCACAGCCGTTCCAGGCGCACACCGCGGCGCAGAGTGGCGGTCGACGGGCGGGAGGTGGCTGGCGCGTCGTTCCGGACGGGTGGGTACACGGGACTCCCAGAGGCAGAACTGTGGACGGATCACCTCCGCCTGTGCGGAGAGCACGCCGCACTGGCCACCCGTCACGGGGACGTTCGGGTGGGGTGCATCCAGGAGAGAATAACGCTTTGTGCAATGACAGCTACACCGCGTGGTCGAAGTGGTCGGTTGAGGTCCACTTCTTGCGCATATTCACCTGTCGGTGACCGGAGTTGGCGCCATCCGTCCGGCTCAATGTGACCACTTGTGCACGTCAGGTGACCGAACACCGGTGCGCGGGCCCGGTTTCCCCGCTAACCGCGGTCCCAACCCACGACTTTGCCCGACTGGCGAACGATCAGTTCCGGTCAGGGCCGGACGTTCTCGAACCGTCCGCCGTCCCGGGCGGGTTCACCCCCGCTGACGTGCCACGACCACCCGCCGGAGGGCGTGTCGGCGGTGCCGGGTTGACGGCCCCGCCCGGACGCGGGCGTCAGGCCCGCTGCCGCCGGTGCACCGCGACCGCCGCCGCGGCCGCCCCTGCCAGCACGCCCAGCCCGGCCGCCGCCGGGACGCCGATCCGGGCCGCCTTCCGCCCGGTCCGGAAGTCCCGCACCCGCCAGCCCATCGCTCGCGCGTGCCGGCGCAGCGCCCCGTCCGGGTTGATCACGTACGGGTGGCCGACCAGGCTCAGCATCGGGATGTCGTTGGCCGAGTCGCTGAACGCCGCGCAGCGCGCCAGGTCCAACTGCTCGCGCCGGGCGAGCGCCTGCACCGCGGCCGCCTTGGCCGGGCCGTGCAGCATCCCGCCGACCAGCCGGCCGGTGTACTCGCCGTCCCGGGTCTCCGCGACGGTGCCCAGCGCGCCGGTCATGCCCAGCCGGCGCGCGATCAGCCGGGCCACCTCCTGCGGCGCGGCCGTCACCAGCCACACCCGCTGCCCGGCGTCCAGGTGCATCTGCACCAGCGCCCGCGTCCCCGGCCAGACCTTCTCGGCCAGCACCGGCTCGAAGATCTCCTCGCAGATCCGCTCCAGGTCCGCGGTGCGCTTGCCCGCGACCAGGCCCAGCGCGCTGTCCCGGGCGTCGGCGATGTGGTCCGGGTTCTCCGAGCCGCGCAGCCGGAACGCGGCCTGCTGCCAGGCGAACCGGGCCAGGTCGCGGCGGGAGAAGAAGCGCCGCCGGTACAGCCCGACCCCGAGGTAGAAGATCGCCGCCCCGCGCAGGATGGTGTTGTCGCAGTCGAAGAACGCGGCCGCCCGGACGTCCCCGGGCACCGGCGTGTGGTCGCCCTCGGGCGCCTTCCGCTCCTCCGGCGGGAGCGCGCCCTCCGCGGCGTCGGCCGCGGCCTCGCCCGCCAGGGCGGTCCGATCGTCGGTGGAACGCCTTGACTGGGTGAGCCTTCGCAGCGCGGCCATGTGCCGAGCATAGTCAGCCCGGCCGACCGAACCCGTGTCGGCGGAGTGCCCCCGCAGTGAACGCGCGGCGGCACAATGAACC
This sequence comes from Kitasatospora saccharophila, assembly GCF_039529925.1. Lineage (NCBI taxonomy): Bacteria > Bacillati > Actinomycetota > Actinomycetes > Kitasatosporales > Streptomycetaceae > Kitasatospora > Kitasatospora saccharophila. Next base: position 14,408 of record NZ_BAAANS010000025.1, read on the forward strand.
GGTGAGCCTGCTGCGACGCACCAAGAAGAACCCCGCCGAGACCACCGTCACCCTGATCGGCAAGCCCGGCTGCCACCTCTGCGAGGACGCCCGCGAGGTGGTGCTCAGGGTCACCGCCGAACTGGGCGCGGCCTTCGAGGAGAAGGACATCCTCCAGGACCCGGCCCTGTACGAGCAGTACGCCGAGCAGATCCCGGTGACCCTGATCGACGGCCGCCAGCACGACTTCTGGCGGGTGGACGAGACGCGGCTGCGCAAGGCGCTGGGCGCTTAAGCCTTCCAGGGGCCCGGGGAACTGTCGGCGGACGAGCAAGCACCACCAGGGGCCCGGGGAACGGCGGGGCCGTGCCGCTGGTGGCCGGAGCCCATCGAAGGTTCGTGCTGCTGCGTGCCGTGAACAGAACCGGAAGCCGATGCGCTGGGCGGCAGTGAACCTCGCGCAGACCCGTGCTCGCCGTTCCCCGAGCCCCTGGTTTCGCTCCCGCAGGGCATTGCTTCGTGAACGTTCGATGAAGATCGCCCTAGGAGTTCGCTCACTTCTCGGCTTACGATCGAACGGTTTTCCGTGTCCGCCGGGGGCTGTGCAGAGGAGGGCGCGATGAACGGCTACGCCGTCGTCGACGTCGAGGCCACCGGTCGTAGCCCCTGGCGGCACCGGGTGGTCGAGGTCGCCGTGGTGCAGTTGGACGCCGGGCTGCGGATCGAGCGCGAGTTCACCACGCTGGTGGACCCGGGCGGGCCGGTCGGGCCGACGCACGTGCACGGGATAGCGCAGGAGGACGTGCTCGGGGCGCCGCGGTTCCGGCAGATCGCGCCGTGGCTGCTGGAGCTGCTGGCCGGCCGGGTGCTGGTCGGCCACCACGTGACCTGTGACCGGGCGTTCCTGGAGCGGGAGTTCGCGCGGATCGGGGTGGCGCTGCCCCCGGTGCCGCTGCTGTGCACGATGCGGATGGCCCGCCGACTGCTGCCGGAGGCGGGCGGGTTCGGCCTGTCCGCGTGCGTGGACGCGGCCGGGCTGGGCTGGTTCCCGGCGCACACCGCGCTGGGGGACGCGCTGGCGACGGTGGAGCTGCTGCGGCACTGCCGGCGGACCGGCTGCACCGAGGTGCCGCTGCCGGTGCGGCCGGTGGTGCCGTGGCCGCGGCTGGGCCCGGCCCGGTCGGGGCGTTCCGGGGAGGGCGCCCCGCTGCTGCGCCGGGTGGCGCCGCTGGGGCCCTGGCCGGCCGGGGTGGAGGGCCCGCGGGCGCTGATCGGTTCGGCGGGATACGAGTGATGCGTGTCACTGTTCGGGGACAAATCGGACACCATCTTTGTGCACACGTTCACAAACGCATAGCCTGGCGGTTCAAGCCCAGCTTCACCCGCAGGAGCAACGTGGCAATCGGCCGACCCTCACCCAGCAGTTCGCAGACGCCCGACCCGGGTGCCGCGCGCAGGTCCTCGCGTGCGCGGGGCATCCCGGAGGCCACCGTCGCCCGCCTCCCGCTCTACCTGCGGGCGTTGACCGCGCTCTCCGAGCGCTCGGTCCCCACCGTCTCCTCCGAGGAGCTGGCCGCGGCCGCCGGGGTGAACTCCGCGAAGCTCCGCAAGGACTTCTCCTACCTCGGCTCCTACGGCACCCGCGGCGTCGGGTACGACGTGGAGTACCTCGTCTACCAGATCTCCCGCGAGCTGGGCCTCACCCAGGACTGGCCGGTCGTCATCGTCGGCATCGGCAACCTGGGCCACGCCCTCGCCAACTACGGCGGTTTCGCCTCCCGCGGCTTCCGGGTAGCCGCCCTGCTGGACGCCGACCCCAACGTGGTCGGCAGCACCGCCGCGGGCCTGCCCGTGCGGCACATGGACGAGCTGGAGGAGATCGTCGCCACCCAGCACGTCTCCATCGGCGTGATCACCACCCCGCCCGGTGCCGCCCAGCAGGTCTGCGACCGGCTGGTGGAGGCGGGCGTGACCAGCATCCTGAACTTCGCCCCGACCGTGCTGACCGTGCCGGACGGGGTCGACGTGCGCAAGGTCGACCTGTCGATAGAGCTGCAGATCCTCGCCTTCCACGAGCAGCGCAAGGCCGGCGACGAGCCGTCCGCGGGCGACTCGGTGCTCGACCGCGCCCCCGGGCCGGTCCGGGCCGCGGCCGCCAAGCTGCGCCGGGCCGCCGGCGGCAAGGCCGAGCCGGCGAAGGCCGCGCCGACCGCCAAGGGCGGCCCGGACGACGACCTGTCCGCGGTGATGCCGGCGTGAGCACGAACATCCGTCACGACGAGGTGGGGGCATGAGTCTTCTGGTAGTCGGTCTGAGCCACCGGACCGCGCCGGTCGGCGTGCTGGAGCGCGCCGCGCTCACCGGCGACAGCCCGACCAGGGTGCTGCACGACGCGGCCGCCTCGGCGACCGTCGGCGAGGCCGCGCTGGTCAACACCTGCAACCGGATCGAGCTGTACGCCGACGTGGACAAGTTCCACGCGGGCGTCGCCGAGCTGTCCCAGCTGCTCGCCGGGCACAGCGGCGTCGACCTGGACGAGCTCACCCCCCACCTGTACGTGCACTACGAGGACCGCGCCGTCCACCACCTGTTCTCGGTGGCCTGCGGCCTGGACTCGATGGTCGTCGGCGAGGGCCAGATCCTCGGCCAGCTGCGCGACGCACTGGCCAAGGCGCAGGAGGAGCACACCGCGGGCCGCGGCCTGAACGAGCTGTTCCAGCAGGCCCTGCGGGTCGGCAAGCGGGCCCACAGCGAGACCGGCATCGACAAGGCCGGCCAGTCGCTGGTCACCTTCGGCCTGGAGCAGGTCGCCGCCGGGGCCGGCCCGATCGCGGGCAAGCGCGCCCTGGTGGTCGGCGCGGGCTCGATGAGCTCGCTGGCCGCCGCCACCCTGGTCCGCTCCGGCGTCACCGACCTGCTGGTCGCCAACCGCACCCCGGCCCGCGCCGAGCGGCTGGCGGAGATCCTCGGCGGCACCGCCCGCACCCTGGACCTCGCCGCGGTCCCGCAGGCGCTCGCCGACGTCGACCTGGTGATCTCCTGCACCGGCGCGGCCGGCACCGTGATCGACGCCCCCGAGGTCGCCGCCGCGCTCGCCCTCCGCACCGCGTCCCAGCCCCTCGCCTTCCTCGACCTGGCCATGCCCCGGGACGTCGACCACGCCGTGCACGCCCTCGACGGCGCGCTGCTGGTCGACCTGGAGAGCCTCTCGCACGCGCACGCCGCCACCCCCGGCGCCGGCGACGTGGACGCCGTCTCCACCATCGTCGCGGACGAGGTCACCGCCTTCGGCCAGGCGCAGCGCGCCGCCCGGATCGCCCCGACCGTGGTCGCCCTGCGCGCCATGGCCTCCGAGGTGGTCAGCGGCGAGCTCGCCCGCCTCACCTCCCGGCTGCCGGACCTGGACGAGCGCTCCAGCGCGGAGATCTCGCAGACCGTGCGCCGGGTGGTCGACAAGCTGCTGCACGCCCCCACCGTCAAGGTCAAGCAGCTCGCCGCCGAACCCGGCGGGGCCTCCTACGCGGAGGCCCTGCGCGAACTGTTCGACTTGGACCCGGCGGCAGTGCACGCTGTCTCCGGCACCCCGATCGGCGCCCAGGCGGGGTCCTCGATCCCGCCGGGCGGCATCCCCGCCGCCCAGGCCGCCGTCACCCAGGCCCCCACCGACCGGGCCGCAGCAGTCCCGCCCGCCGGAGCAACCAGATGAACACCCCGTCAGCCCCCCAGCACGACCAGGACGATCACCTCATGAATGGTCAAGAGACAGTGACGCCGCTGCGCCTCGGCACCCGCCGCAGCGCTCTCGCCATGGCCCAGTCGGGCATGGTCGCGGAGGAGGTGGCCGAGGTCACCGGCCGCCGGGTCGAGCTGGTCGAGATCACCACGTACGGGGACGTCTCCCGCGAGTCGCTGGCCCAGATCGGCGGCACCGGGGTGTTCGTCTCCGCCCTGCGCGACGCCCTGCTGGAGGGCCGGATCGACCTGGCCGTCCACTCGCTCAAGGACCTGCCCACCGCCGCCCCCGCCGGGCTGCTGCTGGCCGCCGTCCCCGAGCGCGAGGACGTCCGGGACGCGCTGGTCGCCCGCGACGGCCTGACCCTGGCCGAGCTGGTCGACAAGTCCGCCGGCCGCACCGTCAGGGTCGGCACCGGCTCCCCGCGCCGGATGGCCCAGCTGAACGCCTGGGCCCGCGCCCGCGGCGCCGACCTGGAGACCGTGCCGATCCGCGGCAACGTCGACACCCGGATCAACCACGTCACCTCCGGCGAACTCGACGCCGTGGTGCTGGCCACCGCCGGACTCAACCGGCTCGGCCGCTCCGCCGAGATCACCGAGCACCTCGACACCGCGCTGATGCTGCCCGCCCCCGGGCAGGGCGCGCTCGCCGTCGAGTGCGTCGACCCGACCCTGGCCGCCGTCCTGGCCCGGCTCGACCACCGCCCCACCCGGGCCGCCGTGGTCGCCGAACGCGCCCTGCTCGCCACCCTGGAGGCCGGCTGCTCCGCCCCGGTCGCCGCGCTGGCGACCTGGGCCGGCACCGAACTGCGCCTGGACGGCGTGGTCGGCACCACCGACGGCGTCGAACTGCTCAACATGACCGCCACCGGCCCGCTCGTCCCCGACGAGACCGCCGAGGAGCAGGCCGCGGCCCTGGGCCGCGCCCTGGCCACCAGGCTGCTCGACACCGGAGCGGCCGACCTGATGGGGGAGCGCGCCCGATGACCGCCGCCGGATTCCACCCGCCCGCAGGGCGCTGCACCTTCCTCGGCGCCGGCCCCGGCGACCCCGGACTGCTCACCCTGCGCGCCGTCGACGTGCTCGGCACCGCCGACGTACTGATCGCCGACCCGCTGACCGCCGCCGCGGTCCGCACCCACTGTCCCCACGGCGTCCAGGTCATCGACCCGGCCGACGCGGGCAAGGAGCTCGCCGACCTGGCCGCCGACGCGGTCAAGGCCGGCCGCCACCTGGTCCGCACCGTCGACGGCGACCCCGGCCTGGACGGCTGCGCCGCCCAGGAGATGCTGCGCTGCGCCCAGGCCGGCGTGCCGTTCGAGGTCGTCCCGGGCGTCGCCCAGTCGGTGGGCGTGCCCGCCTACGCGGGCGTGCCGCTGCGCGGCGGCCAGGGCGCGGACGTCCGTTTCGTGGACGCCGAGGCGCTGCTGGCCGGCCAGGTCGTCGACCTGGGCGCGCCGGAGACCACCCTGGTGGTGCGCACCACCCTGGGCCAGCTGCCCGCGACCGCCAACTCGCTGGTGGCGCACGGCCGCAAGCCCGACGCGGCGCTCTCCGCGACGCTCTCGGGCACCACCACCCGGCAGCGCACCTTCACCTCCACGCTGTCCGCCATCGCCGCCGACCTGAAGGCCGCCCGGGTGCTGCCCTCGCCGGTCTCCGCCCCGGTGGACCCGGCGACCTCGGTGATAGCCGTGGTGGGCGAGCAGGTCGCCCACCGCGCCTCGCACTCGTGGTTCGAGACCAAGCCGCTGTTCGGCTGGAACGTCCTCGTGCCGCGCACCAAGGAGCAGGCCCACGGCCTGTCCGAGCAGCTGCGCTCGTACGGCGCGGTGCCGCAGGAGGTGCCGACCATCGCGGTCGAGCCGCCGCGCACCCCGCAGCAGATGGAGCGGGCGATCAAGGGCCTGGTCACCGGCCGCTACGAGTGGATCGCCTTCACCTCGGTCAACGCCGTCAAGGCCGTCCGGGAGAAGTTCGAGGAGTACGGCCTGGACGCCCGGGCGTTCGCCGGGATCAAGGTCGCGGCGGTCGGCGAGACCACCGCGCAGGCCCTGGTCGACTTCGGCGTCAAGCCCGACCTGGTGCCCTCCGGCGAGCAGTCCGCCGCCGGGCTGCTGGAGGACTGGCCGCCGTACGACCCGGTGTTCGACCCGATCGACCGGGTGCTGCTGCCGCGCGCCGACATCGCCACCGAGACCCTGGTGGCCGGCCTGGTCGAGCTCGGCTGGGAGGTCGACGACGTGACCGCGTACCGCACGGTGCGCGCCTCGCCGCCGCCGGCCGAGACCCGGGAGGCGATCAAGGGCGGCGGCTTCGACGCGGTGCTCTTCACCTCGTCCTCGACCGTCCGCAACCTGGTCGGCATCGCGGGCAAGCCGCACAACGTGACCGTCATCGCCTGCATCGGCCCGGCCACCGCCAAGACGGCGGAGGAGCACGGTCTGCGGGTCGACGTGATGGCCCCGGCCCCGTCCGCGTCGGCGCTCGCCCAGGCGCTCGCCGACTTCGGGGCCACCCGCCGGGACGCCGCCACCGCGGCGGGCGAGCCGGTCTACCGGCCGAGCGAACGCCGCCCCGGCTCGCGCCGCAAGGCGCGCTGACCCTCAGGTCGGGGGGAGGCCGACGGGCCTCCCCCCGACGCGTTCCTCCGCGACCCAGGGAGCCTTCGAAGTGTCCGCCGAATTCCCGTCCGTCCGCCCGCGCCGGCTGCGCTCCACCCCGGCGATGCGCCGCCTGGTCGCCGAGACCCGGCTGCACCCGGCCGAGCTGATCCTGCCCGTGTTCGTCCGCGAGGGCATCACCGAGCCGAAGCCGATCACCTCGATGCCGGGCGTGGTCCAGCACACCCGGGACACCCTGCGCCGGGCCGCCGTCGAGGCCGCCGAGGCCGGGATCGGCGGCCTCATGCTGTTCGGCGTCCCCGAGGTCCAGGACGCGGTCGGCTCCGAGGGCACCAACCCCGAGGGCATCCTGCAGCTCGCCATCCGCGACGTGGTCTCCGAGGTCGGCGACCAGCTGGTGGTGATGTCCGACCTGTGCCTGGACGAGTTCACCGACCACGGCCACTGCGGGGTGCTCGCCGCCGACGGCTCGGTCGACAACGACGCCACCCTGGAGCGCTACGCCGAGATGGCCGTGGTCCAGGCCGACGCGGGCGTCCACCTGGTCGGCCCGTCCGGGATGATGGACGGCCAGGTCGCGGTGATCCGCAAGGCGCTGGACGCGGCCGGGCACCAGGACACCGGCATCCTCGCCTACACCGCCAAGTACGCCTCGGCGTTCTACGGCCCGTTCCGGGAGGCGGTCGGCTCCTCGCTCAAGGGCGACCGCAGGACCTACCAGCAGGACCCGGCCAACGCCCGCGAGTCGCTGCGCGAACTGGCCCAGGACGTCGCCGAGGGCGCCGACCTGGTGATGGTCAAGCCCGCGATGTCCTACCTGGACGTCCTGCGCCAGGTCGCCGACGCCTCCCCGGTGCCGGTCGTCGCCTACCAGGTCTCCGGCGAGTACGCGATGGTCGAGGCCGCCGCGGCCAACGGCTGGATCGACCGGGAGCGCACCGTCCTGGAGACGCTCACCTCGATCCGCCGGGCCGGCGCCGAGCAGATCCTCACCTACTGGGCGGTCGAGGTCGCGGGCAAGCTGCGCTGACGGCGCGCCGGACGCGCCGGGATCAGGCGGACTTCGGGAAGTCCTTCCGCTTGATCTTGGCGCGCCGCCCGTCCGGGTGGTGGAAGACGATGCCCTCGGCGAGCGCGCCCGGCGCGAACCGGCTCTCCAGCTCCGCCAGGTGCTCCCGCAGGCCCCGGTAGCTGCGCGGGACCCCCTCGTACACCGGCGCCTCGCGGTCGAACGGCAGGCACAGGTGCCGGTCGAGCCCCAGCGGGTTGCCCTGGATCCGCGGCCCCAGCGCCTCGCACGGGTGCTCCCCGTCCGGCCAGCCGTCGACCTCGGTGCCGCGGGCGGCGGCCAGGACCCACTTGTCCTCGGCGGCGCCCTCCGCGGTGTCGACGTACCAGCCGTCGACGATCCCCAGCGCCTTCTGCGCGGCGCTCGGGTTGCGGCGCTTCTCCACCCGCACCAACCGCCCCGAGCGGACGGTCAGTCGGACGTTCGTGCCGTCCAGCTTCTCGGTCGCCGTGCCCTCCCCGGCGAACACCCAGGCGCACTCGGCGCGCGGGCGGTCCACCACCCGGAAACCGGCGTCCCGCTCGAACAGCGTCGGGATCTTCTCCATGGCCGCCATCCCCCTCCGTACCTGACCGACGAGCTCCTCGGGCGTGACCGTCCCCGCGGCCAGGCCGGCGGCCAGCGCGCGGACCAGGTCCGCGACCGACACCTCCGCCTCCACGGCGACCCGCTTCAGCGCCTTCTTCTCCTCCGGCGACACCCAGGCCACCAGCCGGGACCAGCCCTCCGGCGGCACCCAGCGGGCCAGCTTCTCCGGGTCCTTCCTGGGCCTGCCGCGGCCGCGCTTCTCCTCCACGGGCCCTGACGCTAGGTCAGCTTTTCCCTGGTGTCAATTGGCATAACGGAAAATCGGCGCGGGGCACGACGGAGGGCGCGGCAGCCGTGAACGGCCGCCGCGCCCTCCGTCGTTGACGTCGGATCAGCCGATGTCGACGATGCCGCCCTCGCCGCCGCCGACGGCGGTGTCGGTGGCCCAGCCGTAGCCGCCGCCCGCGGTGAAGATGTGCGAGGTCTCGGCGAAGCCCGCCCAGTGGCCGGCGACGAAGGGCTCGTCGGCGGTGGCCACGCCCTCCTGGCCGCCGCCGACGGCGACGTGCGCGTACGCGGGCGCGGCGATGCCGGCCAGCGCCAGGGCGGCGACGGTGGTGACGACGGCCTTGCCCAGCTTGCTGTTCATGGGGGTTCCTCTCTGCGTCGGGTGGTGCGTCTCATACGTCAGCACAGCGGTGCGGCTGGAGCGGCGCTGCACGCGCCCACCGGTGCTCCGATCACCCGATCGCGCCGCGGACGAACGGGTTCGGGGAGCGGCCGGAGACATGGAACCGCCGGGCCCGCGGGGATCGCTCCCCGCGGACCCGGCGCCCGATCGCGACCGGGAAGGTCAGCCGATCAGGTGGGAGACGCCGCCGTCGCCGCTGCCCACGGTGTTCTGGCCCACGACGCAGGTCTGCGACGGCTGGTTGTTCAGGACACCGGCCTCGACCGGCACCGCGACGCCGATGACGGCGACGGCGATGTTGTGCACCTCGGGGAGGCAGAGGTTCGGGTTGTCCAGGGTGTGGAAGTTCGGGCTGTGGTTGCCCGAGGTGCCGGTGGCGTTGGTGCCGCCGTTGCCCTGCACCGAGGTGGCGGCGCCGTCCGCGTCGCCGATGGCCATCGCCGGGGAGGCGATCGAGGCGAGACCGGCGGCGGCGAGGCCGGCGGCGGCGAGAGCCTTCTTGATCATTGGGTTTTCCTTTTCGGATCTGATGGAGTGGAGCGGCGGACCGGTGCGTGGCTCGCGCCGGGTCCTACCGCCGGGCCGGGGGAGCGGACCCGGCGGGTGGTGCCGCGCGGAGCGTGGGGCTCCGCGCCGGGGGCAGTGACGGTGGGTCAGCCGACCAGGTGGGAGACGCCGCCGTCACCGCTGCCGAGGGTGCCCTGGCCGACCACGCAGGTCTGCTTGGGCTGGTTGTTGAGCGCGTCGACCTCGACCGGAACGGCCACGCCGAGCACGGCGACGCCGATGTTGTGGATCTCCGGGAGGCAGAGGTTCGGGTTGTCGGCGAAGTGGAAGTTCGGGCTGTTGTTGCCCCAGGTGCCGGTGGCGTTGGTGCCGCCGTTCCCCTGGATCGCGCCGGCCGAACCGTCCGCGTTGCCGATGGCGACGGCGGGGGTGGACACCGCGGCCAGCGCTGCGGCGGCCAGGCCGACGGTAGCGAAAGTCTTCTTGAGCATGGTGGAGATACCTCTCTGAAATGCCGTTCGAGGGGTGCTGCCCCGTCGTCGTCGGGATCAAAGAATGGCGAACGGGAAAGTTACGGGGTCTTCCGGAAATTCGTCAGCGATCACCGTTTCGCCCGCGCGCCGGTCGGATTGTCGACGATGCGGAGATCGGATTATTCAGCCGTTCCGGTTAACTGCCGCTATCCGCCGGGGAACTGGATCGTTCGCCAGGGTGCCCACCAAGGGCGCGAAGCACTCGAACCAGTTTCCCGAACGAACGGCGAACACCATGAAGCTCTCCAAGCGGGCGACCGGCGCCCTGCTGCTGGCGGTCGGCGCCGGCGTGGCGGCGACCCAGGGCGCGGCCCAGGCGGCGGCCCCGAAGACCCCGGCCGAGGTGGCCGCGATCGAGAACGGCCTGGCCACCCAGGAGGTGCCGTTCAGCATCCCGCTCAGCGCGGCGACCGCACCGCTCCCGCTGCTGCCGGACGGCGGCGAGGTCCACGGCGGGATCCCGACCTCGCCGCTCATGCCGCCCACCGAGACCGGCCAGAGCCCCACCCGGCCGATCCCGGACCACGTGCTGCCCGCCCTCAACGGCGGCAAGGTCGGCCCCTCGCTGGGCGCCGTGCTGCCGCTGCCCGAGGTCGACCGGAGCGCCGAGCTCGGCACCCTCGGGCTGGACGCCCCGGCCGCCCCGCTCAGCCTGGGCGGCCCGGCGGTGGGCCTGGGACAGCCGGTCTCCTTCGTGGAGGGCCAGAGCGGCCGGCTCACCGACGCCGCGCTGACCCTGGACAAGGTCGACCCGCACCTGGTGACCGCGCCGGTGCAGGCCGTCCCCGGGGCGAGCGCCTCGCTCGGCGGCGAGCAGGACCAGATCTCGGTCACCGACTCGGTGAGGAACCTGACCGCCACCACCACCGCCACCACCGGCGAGATGCTGAACCAGGCCGACCCGGTGGGCGTCCTCGCCAGAGGGCTGGACCAGAGCCGGATCTGACGGACCTTCCGGCGCGACGGAGCGTCCGACACGACGGACCGTCCTGACGGCACGGAGCGGCCCGGCCCCCGCGGGGGACCGGGCCGCTCCGTCGTGTCCGGTCCGCGCTCAGCCCGGCAGCACGCCGAGCAGCGGGCCGGCCAGCGGGAGGTCCTTCGCCCCGCCGCCGCCGGACAGCGGCGCGGTGAGCGGCGCGGTGCCGACCGGGGCGACGCCGTTGTCGGGGACGACCGCGACGCCGTTGTTCAGCACGTCCGCGCCGGAACCGGCCCACGGGTCGAGCCGCAACTCCTTCAACGGGGCGACCGCGTAGCCCAGCGCGCCGGTGGTGCCGCCGACGGCCTGCTGGGCGTCGGTGTTCTGCAGGTGGGTGGTGGGCACGGGCAGCCCGCCGAGCGTGTCGGCCTCGGCGTGCGCGGCCTGGGCGGTGACGCCGCCGAGCAGCATCGCGGCGCCGAGCGCGGCCACGGCTCCGGTGGTCTTCCGGGACATCGGCCAATCCTTCGGGGTGAGCGGAGCGGTGCTCCGGGGAGGAACGCGAGCGGCCCCCCGGCCGCGGGGCCGGGGGGCGGTCTGCACGGGGTTGCCGATCAGCCGGGGGCTGTTCAGCAGTCGTCGCCGACCGGCGGCGCCGGGGGCTCCTCGACGACCGGGGCGTCGATGTTGGCGCAGGAGTTGCCGAACGCCGGGTTCAGCAGGCCGATGACGTTGATCGAGTTGCCGCAGACGTTCACCGGGACGTGCACCGGCACCTGCACCGCGTTGCCGGAGAGCACGCCGGGGGAGTTGGCGGCGACGCCCTCGGCGCCCGCGGAGGCGTTGGCCAGACCGGCCGAGCCGAGCACCAGGCCGGCGGCGGCGGCCGACAGGACGGCGGCCTTCTTCACGTTCTGCATGGGGGTTGATCTCCTAGATCACACAGAGGAGTTGGTGCGCCGCGTCGCACCCGGGGGTGCGACGCGGCGCGGGCGCTGCGTCAGGCAGTTCAGCCGACGTTGGCGCAGTGGTTGCCGAACGCCGGGTTCAGCAGGCCGATGACGTTGACGGTGTTGCCGCAGACGTTGACCGGGACGTGCACCGGGACCTGGATCAGGTTGCCGGAGAGCACGCCGGGGGAGCCGGCGGCGACGCCCTCGGCGCCCGCGGAGGCGTTGGCCAGACCGGCCGAGCCGAGGACCAGACCGGCGGCGGCGACGGACAGGACCGCGGCCTTCTTGAAGTTGCGCATAGCTTTCTTCCTCACGTTCTGCCCGACTTTGGATGGTCGGGTGCCGGGCGATCGCATCATCGCCCGGGGTTTTCCGGATGCGCCGTGAATGTCACTCACGCGGCCCAACACCCTCGTGTCGCCCGTGGCTTGGGCGATACGTGCCGCGTCGTGGTGCGCCCGCGACCACTCGCTCACGGCGGGGAGCGGTCGCTTCGCGGCGCTTCCAGGGCGGCACGGGGCTGCCTGTGGAGCGGTGTTCGTGAGGAAGAACGAGCCGACGCGGCGGGGGAAACGGGCGGATCCGCCGATCACCCGAATGCGGCGTATTACGCCGAGTGGGTGATTGTTCGCGGGCGTGCGCAACCGTCCCCGGGCGGCTTCGTTGGCCTGGTGCACGTCCCGTGTGCTTCCTACCGGCAGCCCCCGGCGCGGCAATTGGAAGATCTGATTTATCGAGGAGACTCAGAATGAGCATCAAGAAGGCCGCCGCCGTCGGCGCCGCTGTCGTGGGCATCGTCGCCGCCGGTGCGGGCTCCGCCATGGCGAGCAGCGGCGCCGAGGGCGTCGCCGCCGGCTCCCCCGGCGTTGCCTCCGGCAACGAGATCCAGGTCCCGGTGCACGTCCCGGTCAACCTGTGCGGCAACTCGATCGACGTCATCGGCGCCCTGAACCCGGCGTTCGGCAACTCCTGCGCCAACGTCGGCTGACGCGAGCCCCCCTGGCCGGCCGAGCCGCCGCCCGCACCCTCCTGACGAGGTGCGGCCGGCGGCTCGGCCGCGTTCCGAACGGCGGTCGACCGGGCCCGGCACCCTCCACCCGCACGGCTGGGACCGCCGGATCAGGACACCCCCAACCGGACGGCCGCACCCGGAGGCACCGGGTACGGCCGCTCCGGCGGCAGCAGCCCCGGGTCCCGCGTCGCGTGCAACTCCCGGGCCAACGGCGTCAGGTCCTCGATCCGCACCAGCCACTCGTCGACGTAGCGCCGCACCAGCTCCCCGCGCAGGCCCAACTGCAGCGAACGGTGCGCCAGCGGCTGCAGCCGGAGGTCCCGCTCCGGGTCCCACTGCACCCGGGCCGCGCTGCGCCGCAGCTCCCGCTGCCACTGCGCCCGCGAGTCGTGCACCCCCCGCTCGTACGCACTCAGCACCGCCGCCTCCAGCGCGGCGTCGAACCCCGCCCGCCGGATCACCACCCCCAGCACCCGCTCCTGCCCCTCGCTCCGCGCCCAGTCGCTGCGGTACATCAGCCAGCGGAACGAGGGCTTCACCCACGTCATCCGCCCCAGGTCGAACGCGGCCGGGAACCGCCCCTCCGCCGCCGCCGGCTCCGCGATCTCCGGCCGGAACGCCTGGTAGACCGTCACCGTCTCGTCGTCGTACCGGGCTCGGACCTGCCGCTTCGGTATCTGCTCCACCCGGCCATGTTCCCACCGGCGAAGGGGAACAGTCAGGGGCTCGGGGAACGGCGAGGCCGTGGCTGCGGTCGGTTCACTGCCGTTGCGCGCGTCTGCTTCCGGTTCTGTTTACGGCACGCAGCAGCACGGACCTTCGATGGGCTCCGGCCACCAGCAGCATCGACCCGCCGTTCCCCGGGCCCCTGACGGGGCCGCATAGCATGGCGGCCTCTCTGCCTGGAGGTTCGTGGTGACCGGTACGGCCTTGGTGCTCGGGTTGGACGTCGGGGGGACCAGTACGCGGGTGCTGGTCGCTGGGGTGGACGGGCGGGTGGTCGGGCGGGGGCGCGGGGGTGGGGGGAATCCGGTCGCGCACGGGGTGGAGGCCGCGGCGGCGGAGATCGGGGGTGCGGTGCGGGCCGCGCTGGCCGGGGTGGATCCGGGGCGGGTGGCGGCGGGGGTGCTCGGGCTCGCGGGCGGGCTGGTGGTGCGGCCGGAGTTCGGCCCGCTGTGGGACTCGCTCGGGCTGGGCGCGCACCCGGTGCTGGTGAGCGACGTCCTGCTGGCGCACGCCGCGGGCAGTTCCGGGCCGGACGGGAACGTGGTGCTCAGCGGGACGGGCGGGATGGCCGCCGAGGTCCTCGGCCACGAGCTGCGCCGCACCGCGGACGGGCACGGCTGGCTGCTGGGCGACCGTGGCTCGGGGGTCTGGCTCGGCCGCGAGGCCGTGGTCGGCGCCCTCGCCACCATCGACCTGGACGTGCCGCTGACCGGCCTGGACGCGGCGGTCGCCGAGGCGCTGACCGGCCCGGACGGCCTGGGCGAGGACCCCCGTTCGACGTTGATCGCCGCCGTCCACGCGCAGGCCCCGGCCCGGCTGGCCCGGCTCGCCCCCGTCGTCCTGGAGCGGGCCGCGGCGGGCGACCCCGCGGCGCTCGCCCTGGTGGACCGGGCCGCCGACCACCTGCTCGACACCCTCGCGCTGCTCCGCCCGCCCGGTTCCACGCTGCCCGTCGTGCTGGCCGGCGGCCTGCTCACCGCCGACACCCCGCTGGCCGCCCGGCTGCGCCCGCTGCTGGCCGAGCGCTGGCCCGCCGCCCCGCTGCGCACGGCCGGGGACGGCGCGGGCGCGGCCGCCTGGCTGGCGGCGCGGTCGCTGGGCGCCGGGACGGCGGAGCTGCACCGGGCGCTGACGGCCTGACGGCCCGTTCTACTGGCAGGTCATCGCCCGGGGGGTGACCCCGCCGTGCGGGGCCTGCCGTGGCGGGTGGTCCCCGGGGGCGGGGCGGGCGGCGGCGCCGGGGAGGGCGATCTCGGCCCAGACCCACTTGCCGCCGCGCTTGCGCACCACGCCGTGGGCGAGGGCGAGTTCGGCGATCAGCAGCAGGCCGCGGCCGGACTCGGCGTCCTCGTCGGGGTGGGCCGGGGTGGTGGGGAGGACGGGGGAGGAGTCGTAGACCTCGATGACGGCGCGGTGGTGCAGCGGGTCGGCGTGCACGCCGACGGTGACGGCGTCCCCGCTGGCGTGGCGGACGGCGTTGCCGAGGAGTTCGGAGGTGACGAGGTCGAGGGTGAAGCGGGTGTCCTCGTCGAGCGGGGTGTTCCAGGTGGTGAGGAGGTCGCGGACCCGGCGGCGTCCGGCGGCGACGGTGGCGGGCTCGCGGGGCAGTGAGAACCATCGACGGTGGACGGACATGGCGGGCTCCTCACGCGGTTTCGCCCGATGGGCGGAGACTCGGCAGCCGATATGAGGGTATGTCAGATCCCAACATCTCTAGACAAGCTGAAATCTCTAGAGATGTCAATGCGTCAGGCTCCGCTCCTGCGTAGCATGTCTAGAGAAGAGGGGAAGGAAGTCCGCCACCATGACCAGTCACCCACGCGCCGCGCAGCCCAAGTACCAGCGGATCGCCGAGGACCTCAAGCGCGAGATCGACGCCGGCCGCTACGGCCCCGGCGACCGGCTCCCCGGCGAGAACGACCTGATGGCGACGTACGGCGTGGCCAGGATGACGGCCCGCCAGGCGCTCGGCGTGCTCCAGTCCGAGGGCACGGCGGAGGCCCGCCGGGGCGTGGGCGTGTTCGTCCGGGAGTTCCGGCCGATACGGCGCCGGGGCATCCAGCGGCTCTCCGACCGGACGTGGGGCGGCGGGGCCTCGGTCTGGTCGGCCGACATAGCGTCCCGCGAGCTGACGGTGGACCAGCTGTCCGTCGCCGAGCGGGAGGCGCCCGAGCAGATCGCCGCCGTGCTGGGCCTCAAGGGCGGCGAGCCGGCCTGCGTGCGCAGCCGCCGCTTCGTGCTGGACGGCAAGCCGGTGCTGCTCTCCGACTCGTACCTGCCGGCCGCGCTGGTGGCGGGCAGCCGGATCACCGACCCGGACACCGGGCCCGGCGGCACGTACGCCCGGCTCGCCGAGCTCGGCCACAAGCCGGTGCACTTCCAGGAGCGGATCCGCTCCCGGATGCCCGCCGGGGACGAGGCGGAGCGGCTGGCGCTGGCGCCCGGCACGCCGGTGTTCCTGCTGCACCGGATCGCGTTCGCCGAGGACGGGCAGGCGGTCGAGGTCAACGAGATGGTGCTCGACTCGTCCTCGTACATCCTGGAGTACGACTTCGACGCCTGAGCCGCCGGGCCCCCGGGGCGCCCGGGTTTTCCACAGACCTGTGGAAAACCCGCCGCGCGCCGGGCCCGCCCACCGGCCGTTCACCGGTTCGGAGCAGCAGCCCGGGCCGGGCCGGTGCGCGGCGGCGGAGGGTGGGGGAGGGTCCGTCCCGCGAGCGGCGCGGGGGCGGCCCGCGAACCGGGAGGCGTACGGTGACCCACCACGACCAGCTGGACTACTCCGACCGCACCGACTTCGAGGACGCGGACCGCGGCCTGGTCGCCCCGCCCGGGACCGACACCGTCACCACCCCGGACGGCCGGGTCGCCTGGGACTTCCGGGCCACCGACTTCCTGACCGGCGAGTGCCCCGACACCGTCCACCCCAGTCTCTGGCGGCAGTCCCAACTGACCGCCCGCGCGGGCCTGTTCGAGGTCACCGAGGGCGTCTACCAGATCCGCGGCTTCGACCTGTCGAACATGACGCTGATCGAGGGCGAGCGCGGGGTGGTGGTGGTCGACCCGCTGGTGTCCGCCGAGTGCGCGGCGGCCGGCCTGGCGCTGTACCGGGAGCACCGCGGCGAACGCCCGGTCACGGCCGTGCTGTTCACCCACTCGCACATCGACCACTTCGGCGGCGTGGACGGCGTCCTGGCGGAGGGTGCGGACGTCCCGATCGTCGCCCCGTCCGGGTTCATGGAGCACTCCGTCGCCGAGAACGTGTACGCGGGCACCGCGATGCTGCGGCGCGGCGACTACTACTCCGGCGGCGACCTGCCGGCCGGCCCGACCGGCCTGGTCGGCATGGGCCTCGGCCACACCGCCTCGCACGGCACCCCCAGCCTGCGGCCCGCCACCCTCGACGTCACCCGCACCGGGCAGGAGGAGCGGCTCGACGGCGTCCTGTTCCGCTTCCAGCTGACGCCCGGCACCGAGGCGCCGTCCGAGCTGAACTTCTTCCTGCCCGAGCGCCGCGCCCTGTGCATGGCCGAGAACGCCACCCACAACCTGCACAACATCCTGACCCTGCGCGGCGCGGTCGTCCGCGACGCCCGGATCTGGTCGCGCTACCTCACCGAGGCGATCGAGCTGTTCGCCGCCGACTCCGACGTGGTGTTCGCCTCGCACCACTGGCCGACCTGGGGCACCGAGCGGCTCACCCGCTTCCTCTCCGAGCAGCGCGACCTGTACGGCTACCTGCACGACCAGACCCTGCGCCTGCTCAACCAGGGCCTCACCGGCCCGGAGATCGCCGAGCAGCTGGAACTCCCGCCCGCGCTGGCCTCCGCCTGGCACGCCCGCGGCTACTACGGCTCGGTCAGCCACAACGTGAAGGCCATCTACCAGCGCTACATGGGCTGGTACGACGGCAACCCGGCCTCGCTGTGGGAGCACCCGCCGACCGAGAGCGCCAAGCGCTACGTCGACTGCATCGGCGGCCGGGACGCCGTCCTCGCCAAGGCCCGGGAGTACGCCGACGCCGGCGACCTGCGGTTCGCCGCCCAGCTGCTCAAGCACGCGGTGTTCGCCGCCCCGGAGGACGGGGACGCCAAGGAGCAGCTGGCCCGGGTCTTCGAACGGCTCGGCTACGGCGCGGAGAACGCCACCTGGCGCAACTGCTACCTGATGGGCGCGTGGGAGCTGCGCCACCCCCCGAAGGCGATGCCGTTCGGGGCGAGCAGCATGGCCGGAGCGCTCAGCGTCGACCAGGTCTTCGACTCGATGGCGATCCGGGTCAACGGCCCCGCCGCCTGGGGCGAACGGCTCGCCACCGTCTGGAAGTTCACCGACCTCGGCAGCACCCACCGGGTGACCCTGCGCAACGGCGTCCTGGTGCACGCCGAGACCGCCGCCGACCCCGGCCCGGCCGACCTGACCGTCACGCTCACCAAGCCCCAGCTGTTCGGCCTGCTGGCCGGCCGGGGCCGGAGCGGGATCGACCTCAGCGGCGACCCGGCCGTCCTGGACCGGCTGTTCGCGGCCCTGGACGAGTCCGACCCGGCGTTCCCGGTCGTCACTCCCTGACGGTCCCCGCCGTCCCCGCACCGGCGGGCCGGACGGCCCGGGTCAGTCCTGCGCGGCCGGGGTCTCGTACTCGGCGACCAGGACGGCCCGGGCCAGGGCCAGGAAGCCGAGGGCGCCGCTGACCACGGCCGCCGGGGTGTCCGCGGCCAGCCCGAGGGACTCCACCGGCAGCCGGTCGGCGCGTCCGGGTCGAAGCAGGTCACCGCGAAGCCCTTCGTCTCCGGCGGGAAACCGGACCACCCGAGCTGCGGCGAACGGTTCCCACCCGCGTACGCCTGCTCCTCGCCGAGTCGGCCGCCGTCGGCGACGTCGGTGCTGAGCAGCGTGAAGGACGGGACGGGCCGCATGAAGTCGAACGGCAGCGGCGCCATTGAGAACGGCGGGAGCAGCACCAGGGGCTCGGGGAACGGCGAGTCCGTGCTGCTGGTGGCCGGAGCCCGTCGAAGGTTCGTGCTGCTGCGTGCCGTGAACAGAACCAGAAGCTCACGCGCTGGGCGGCAGTGAACCGCCGCAGCCACGGCCTCGCCGTTCCCCGAGCACCTGAACGCGCGCACCGCCGGGCCCGGCGGGGGTCGCCTATCCTGGCGCGGTGCGCTTGCGGGGGAGGGTCTCGGTACGGGTGCGGGCCGCGCTCGGGGCGGCGGCGGCGTCGGTGCTGGCCCTGTCGCTGGCCACCGTCTGGGTCGGCGACGCGGCCTACCAGCAGTGGATGCCGAACGCGGAGGACAAGGCGCTGCGCGAGGCCACCCTGCTGAACGAGGCGATCAGGCCCCGGGAGGACCGCCCCGCCGCCCCGACCGACCCCGACGCCCCGCCCTGGGAGGCATGGCTCGATCGTCTGATCGAGGGCGGCTACCAGCAGTCGGCGTACGCCCTCGTGCTGGAGGACGGCAGCTGGGCCGTCCACGACCGGATCGACCCGGGGAAGGTCGACTACCTCCCACCGCTGACCACCCGCATAGCGGGCAACGCCGACCTGGTGCGGATCCACCTCCCGGACGGCGTCGGCTACGACATCGGCATGCCCGTCGGCCCCAACCCCACCGACCGCACCGTCACCTTCCTGCGCCGCACCGAACCGAACCGCGGCCAGGACCTGAACGCGCTCACCGGCCGGACCGACCTGGCCGACCAGTGGGTCACCACCTACATCATGGTCAACCCGGTCGAGGCGAAGGCCGCCCGGGCCGAGGTCCGCTCCATCCTGGGCTGGTACGTGGTGCCGTACGGGTCGCTGTTCGTGGCGCTGGTGGCCTGGGCGGTCACCGGCCTGGCGCTGCGGCCGGTGGAGGCGATCCGCCGCCGGATGGAGCGGATCGGGGCGGGCGCCTTCCACGAGCGGGTGCCGGTCCCGGCGGCCCGGGACGAGATCGCCGGGCTGGCGGTCACCACCAACCGCACCCTCGACCGGCTGGAGCGCTCGCTGATCGAGCAGCGCCGCCTGGTCACCGACGCCGCCCACGAACTGCGCACCCCCGTCGCCGTGTTGCGCAGCACGCTGGAGGTGGCGCTGGCCCACCCCGAGCGGGCCGACTGGCGCGAGGTGGTGGAGCGCAGCCTGGCCGACACCGCCCGGCTGCACCGGCTCACCGACGACCTGCTGCTGCTCTCCCGGGGCGAGGAGCGGCCCCGGCAGGCGGGCACCGTCGACTGGGGCGACCTGCTGGGGGAGCAGCTCGCCGAACGGGCCTTCGGCGGGGAGCGGCGGATCCGGGTCCTCGAACTCCGGCCCGTCACCGTCCCGGGCACCGAGCAACTGCTCGGCCGGGTGGTCGACAACCTGCTGGACAACGCCTGCCGGCACGCCGCCGAGCGGGTCACCGTGTCGCTCCGGGCCTCCGACGGCTGGGCGGTGCTGACCGTCGCCGACGACGGCCCGGGCATCCCGGCCGCCGACCGGGAGCGGGTCTTCGAGCGGTTCGTCCGGCTCGACGAGGCCAGGTCCCGGACGGACGGCGGTACGGGGCTGGGCCTGTCGCTGGTGCGGGGCATCGCCGAGGGGCTGGGCGGCTCGGCCGAGGCCGTCGAGCCGTCCGCGGGCGCGGGCGCGGAACTGGTCGTCCGGCTGCCCCTCGACACCTCGGAACCGGCCCCCGCTCAGTCGGACGACCACCGGTACACCGCGACCCCGCCCCCGGCGGCCACCTCGCGGTAGCCCTGGTCGGCCAGTTCGGCGCGGGCCCGGACCATCTCGGCCTCGGGGAGCGGGAAGTCGTCCGGCCGGTCCAGGACCGCCACCCACTCCGCGGTCGGCCGGCCCCAGGGGGCGTCCCGGCCGGGGCGGGTGAGGTAGGGGAACAGCGAGACGGTGCACCGCCCGGTCAGCTGCGGTGCCAACCGGTTCGCGGCGGCGACCCGGGCGCCGTCCGGGACGGTGGCCAAAACGGCCCGGGCATCGGCCAGTCGCGGGGGAGCGGAGCCGACCAGGGAGGTCGGGAACAGCAGCAGGGCCAGTACGGGCACCAGCGCCGGCACCAGCAGCGCCACCCGCCGGGGCAGCGTCCGCTCCCGGCCGGGCGCCTCGCCGCGCACCCGGCCCAGGCCGTCGGCCAGCGCCAGGAACAGGATCGGCATCAGCACCGCGTTGTAGTGCTGCCGGACGTCCCAGTAGGCGGGGTCGGCGGACCAGAAGCGGGCCGCCAGCGGGGGCACGGCCAGCAGCACCAGCGGCGAGCGCAGGGCCAGGAACGCGGTCGGCAGCAGCAGCACCAGCACCGTCAGCCACTTCTGCCCCGGCAGCAGCAGCTGGGTCAGCGGGTCGCCGCCCCGCCAACTCCCGCTCGCCGCATAGGTGTACACGCCGCCCGGGTTGTGCGCGGGGATGACCAGGAGCACCGCCAGCGCCGTCCCGCCCGCCGCGGCCAGCACCGTCGCCGTCCCCAGCACCCGCCGTCCGCGCGCGAACACGTACGCCCCGACCGCCGACACCAGCAGGCCCTGGTCCTCCTTGACCAGCAGCAGCGGCAGCGCCCACCCCACCGCGGCCCGCCACCGCCCGCGGGCCAGTGCCTCGACGGCGAAGGCGGCGAGCGGCACCGCGAACGCGATCTCGTGGAAGTCGAACCCCACCGCCGTCCACAGCCCCCAGGACAGCCCGTACCCGCAGCTCACCGCGGCCCCACGGGCCGGGCCGAGCCGGTCCACGGCCAGCCGGGCCACCGGCAGCGCGGACAGCGCGAACAGCGCCGCCTGCGCGAGCAGCAGGGTCCGGGCGTCCGGGAAGAGCCGGTAGAGCGGTGCCAGGACGGCCAGCACCGGGCTGAAGTGGTCGCCGAGCAGGTTGAACCCGCTGCCCTTCAGGGCGGACACCGGCGCACCCAGCCCGGCGTAGCCGCGCACCCCCTGCTCGAAGATCCCCAGGTCGAAGCCGGAGGTCTCCATCCGCTGCTGGCGCAGCACCGCCACCGTGCCGTAGGCGCCGAACAGGGCGAGCGGGAGCAGGACTTGGAACCATCGTCGGAACAGCATGGGCGCGAACGTAGGAAGGCCGCGCTGAGGGGAGTCTGAACGAAGCTGAAGAACCTTTCAGCCCCGGACCGCCCCGCCGGGCCCTTGTCTAGGCTGACCGGCATGAGGCTCCTACTGGTCGAGGACGAGGCGCGGTTGGCCGAGTCGCTCGCCGCCGGGCTGCGCGCCGACGGGTACGCGGTCGACGTGGCGGGCGACGGCGTGAGCGGCCTGAACCAGGCGGGGGCCGTCCCGTACGCGGCGGTGGTGCTCGACCTGATGCTCCCCGGGCTCAACGGCTACCGGGTCTGCCGGGCCCTGCGGCAGGCCGAGAACCCGGTGCCGGTGCTGATCCTCACCGCGAAGAGCGGCGAGTACGACGAGGCCGAGGCACTGGACTGCGGGGCGGACGACTTCCTCCGCAAGCCCTTCTCGTACGTGGTGCTGGCCGCCCGGCTGCGCGCCCTGATCCGGCGCGGCGCGGTGGGCCGCGCCGCGGTGCTGGCGGTCGGCGACCTGACCGTGGACCCGGCGGCCCGGCGCTGCGCCGTCGGCGGCGCGGTGCTGCGGCTGACCGCCAAGGAGTTCGGCGTCCTGGAGTGCCTGGCCCGGCGGCCCGGCCAGGCCGTCCCCAAGCCGGAGATCCTCGACTCGGTCTGGGACACCGCCTTCCGCGGCGACCTCAACATCGTCGAGGTGTACGTGGCCGCGCTGCGCCGCAAGCTCGCGGCCGCCCGGGCCCGCTGCGTGATCGAGACCGTCCGCGGGGTCGGCTACCGGCTGGTGCCCTGAACCCTCACGGCCAGACCAGGCAGTACAGCTGGTGCCCGGCCTCGTGCAGGCGGCTGGCGAAGTCCTGCCACTCGTGCAGCATCTGGTAGATGACGAAGGCGTCCCGCGGGCCGCGGCGGTCGGGGACGGTGGACCAGATGAAGGCGGCGGCGCCGAGCTCGGTCTCGTCGGCCTTGCGGAGCGGCTCGACCACGGTGTGCGGGAGCTGGACCACCGCGTAGTCCGGGTGCAGGACGACCAGTTCGAGCGGCGGGACGTGGTGCAGCGGGACGCCCTGGATGCCGGTGAGCACCATGGCGCTCATCGTCTCGGGCTTGATCTTGGTGGAGAGGTGGCCGCCCGCGGAGCCGCTGGTCTCCATCAGGTCGCCGAGCCGGCCGAGGGCGCCGAGTTCACCGGCGTCGAGACCGAGACCGCCGGGACCGAGCGCGGTGGGAACCCTGGCGGCGGTGGCGCGGTCCGGAGCGCCGAAGTACTTGTAGGTGACCCCCACTCTGCCCTCGCCCCTCCTTCCCCTGCCGGTTCCCGTTCCCCCGCCGGTCTCGCCGGGCCTGCGGCTGCGCCCCGCGGCCTCGTCGAAACCGTCCTGCCTCTCGGACACTCGGACCATCCTCACCGGAACTCACCGGAACCGACAGACCCTCGCACGTTCGGTGTCCCTCCGAACATGCCCCTTACCCGCCTGTCGCCGTGCTACACGAGCGCGCGTCACCCGACCTTACCTTTGGCACAGCCCGTGAGGGGAGCAGCACACGGATCATCGTTCCAGATGATCGGGCCCGACATGCAGAACGCCAGGACACGATTTGAGACCATGTGCGGGTAAGAGCGGTTCCCGGCCGTTCCCAGCACCCAACGGATGAGCGAGCAGATGAGCTACCCGTACGAAGCCCCCCAGTCCCAGTCGCTGTTCGACCGCGCGCTGGCCGTCACCCCCGGCGGCGTCAACTCGCCGGTGCGCGCCTTCCGCGCGGTCGGCGGCACGCCCCGCTTCATGGTGTCCGGTTCCGGCCCGTACCTGACCGACGCGGACGGCCGCGAGTACGTGGACCTGGTCTGCTCCTGGGGCCCGATGCTGCTCGGCCACGCCCACCCGGCGGTGGTCGAGGCGGTGCGGCGGGCGGTGGCCCTGGGCACCTCGTTCGGGACGCCGGGGCAGGGCGAGGTGGAACTGGCCGAGGAGATCGTCTCCCGGATCGCGCCGGTCGAGCAGGTGCGCCTGGTCTCCAGCGGCACCGAGGCGACCATGTCGGCGATCCGGTTGGCCCGCGGCTTCACCGGCCGCGCCAAGGTGGTGAAGTTCGCCGGGTGTTACCACGGTCACGTGGACGCGCTGCTGGCCGCCGCCGGCTCCGGCGTCGCCACCTTCGGCCTGCCGGACACCCCGGGCGTGACCGGCGCCCAGGCCGGCGACACCATCGTGCTGCCGTACAACGACCTGGACGCCGTCCGGGCCGCCTTCGCCGCGCACCCCGGCGAGATCGCCTGCGTGATCACCGAGGCGTCGCCCGGCAACATGGGCGTCGTCCCGCCGCTGCCCGGCTTCAACCGCGGCCTGGCCGAGCTCTGCCGGGCCGACGGCGCGCTGTTCGTCTCGGACGAGGTGATGACCGGCTTCCGGGTCTCCAAGGCGGGCTGGTACGGCCTGGAGGCCGCGCACGAGGGCTGGGCGCCGGACCTGCTGACCTTCGGCAAGGTGATGGGCGGCGGCTTCCCGGCCGCCGCGTTCGGCGGCCGCGCCGACGTGATGGCGCAGCTCGCCCCGGCCGGCCCGGTCTACCAGGCCGGCACGCTCTCCGGGAACCCGATCGCCACCGCCGCGGGCCTGGCCCAGCTGCGGCACTGCACCGACGAGGCGTACGCGGCCGTGGACCGGGCCGCCGCCGAGGTGTCCGGCCTGGTCACCGCGGCGCTCGCCAAGGAGGGCGTGGCGCACCGGGTGCAGACCGCGGGCAACATGTTCTCGGTCTTCTTCACCGAGCGGCAGGTCACCAACTACGACGAGGCGCGCACCCAGCAGGCGTTCCGCTTCAACTCCTTCTTCCACTCGATGCTGAGCCAGGGCGTCTACCTGCCGCCGTCGGCCTTCGAGTCCTGGTTCGTCTCGGCCGCGCACGACGGGCGCGCGATCGAGCGGATCGCCGCCGCCCTGCCCGCCGCCGCCCGTGCCGCCGCCGAGGCCACCGAGGAGACCGCCAAGTGAGCGAGAACAGCCAGGAGATCACCGTCGTCCACGTGATGCGGCACGGTGAGGTGCACAACCCGGAGGGCGTGCTCTACGGCCGCCTGCCCGGCTACCACCTGTCCGACCTGGGCCGGGAGATGGCCGAGCGGGTCGGCGAGCACCTCAAGGACCGGGACATCACGCACGTGGTGGCCTCGCCGCTGGAGCGGGCGCAGGAGACCGCCCAGCCGATCGCCAAGGCGCACGGCCTCGAAGTGGCGGCCGACGAGCGGCTGATCGAGGCGGAGAACATCTTCGAGGGCAAGACCTTCGGGGTCGGCGACGGCTCGCTGCGCAACCCGGCGTACTGGAAGTACCTGACCAACCCGTTCAAGCCGTCCTGGGGCGAGCCGTACATCGACCAGGTGGTGCGGATGATGGGCGCCATCGCGTCGGCCCGGGACGCGGCGCGCGGGCACGAGGCGGTGTGCGTCAGCCACCAGCTGCCGATCTGGATCCTGCGCTCGTTCGCGGAGCGGCGCCGGCTGTGGCACGACCCGCGCCGCCGGCAGTGCTCGCTGGCCTCGCTGACCAGCTTCACCTACCAGGGCGACCGGATCGTCTCGATCGGCTACCGCGAGCCGGCCCGGGACCTGCTGCCGGCCCACCTGGTGGGCAAGGGCAAGAAGGGCGACAAGCCGGTGGGCAAGAGCTTCGGGGCGTAGCTCACACCGGGCCCCGCCCGGGTAAGCCCAGCGGGCGGCGATATGCCCGAATTAAGACGATCATAAGAGGCAAACGCGCAGGTCAAGGGGGGTCCGGTCGACAAGGCCGGACCCCCCTAAAACGGGCCGAAGAGCCATGCGAAACTTTTCACATGTCACGGACGACCAGCCGCACCCGCCTCACCGCCGCCCTCGGCGCGGCCACCGCCCTGGCCCTCGCCGGGTGCTCCAGCTCCGGCTCCGGCAGCAGTGGCAGCGGGGTCGGCTTCGTCACCGGCAAGGGCGGCGTCGCCACCGCGGCCCCCGCCGACCGGGTCGCCGCCCCCGACATCACCGGCACCTCGCTGGACGGCAACGGCAGCCTCAAGCTCTCCGACTACCGCGGCAAGGTGGTCGTCCTCAACATCTGGGGCTCCTGGTGCAGCCCGTGCCGGGCCGAGGCCAAGGGCCTGCAGGAGACCAGCCAGAAGTACGGCGACCGGGTCCAGTTCCTCGGCATCAACACCCGGGACACCGACCCCGCCAACGCCGTCGCGTTCGAGAAGAACTTCGGGGTGACCTACCCGAGCATCTACGACCCGGACGGCGCCGAGATCCTCAAGTTCCCCAAGGGCAGCCTCAACCCGCAGTCCATCCCGACCACCATCGTGATCGACCAGGACGGCCGGCTGGCCGCCCGCGCGATGCGCGCGATGTCCGCCGAGGACCTGCAGAAGATGGTCGACCCGGTGCTGGCGGAGTCGAAGTGAGCACCCCGCTGGCAGCCGCCGACATCGGGTACAACGAGACGGTCGGCAGCGGCGCGCTGGTGCTCGCCCTGCCGATCGCGCTGGCCGCCGGGCTGGTCTCGTTCTTCTCGCCGTGCGTGCTGCCGCTGGTGCCCGGCTACCTCAGCTACGTCACCGGCTTCTCCGCCGCCGACCTCTCCGACGCCAGGGGCGCCCGGCGCGGCCGGATGCTGGCCGGCTCGCTGCTGTTCGTGCTCGGCTTCGCCGCGGTGTTCGTCTCCGGCGGCGCGCTGTTCGGCTCCTTCGGGCAGACCCTGCAGGACCACAAGCGGATCATCTCGATCGTGATGGGCGTGCTCACCGTGCTGATGGGCCTGTCCTTCATGGGCCTGCTGCCCGGCTTCACGATGCGCGAACTGCGCTCGCACCGCCGCCCCGCGATCGGCCTGGCCGGCGCCCCGCTGCTCGGCCTGGTGTTCGGCATCGGCTGGACGCCCTGCATCGGCCCGACCCTGGCGGCGATCCAGGGCCTGGCCTTCAACCAGGCCAGCGCCGGGCGTGGCGCGCTGCTGATGGCCGTCTACTGCGTGGGCCTCGGCGTACCGTTCGTCCTGGCCGCCCTGGCGTTCCGGAGGGCACTGGGCGCGTTCGGCTGGGTCAAGCGGCACTACCAGTGGGTGATGCGGATCGGCGGCGGCATGCTCGTCGCCGTCGGCCTGGCCCTGGTGACGGGGGTGTGGGACGCGCTGGTCAACCAGCTCCAGTACCTCACCGCGAACTTCTCGATCGGAATCTGACCGTGAGCGACACCAAGACCAGCCCCCAGCCGGCCGACGCCGCGGAGGACCCCGACGTCGAACGGCTCAGCACCGCGCCCGAGGAGAACGACTCGGTGCCGCCCGGCATGGGCGCGTTCGGCTGGCTGCGCTGGTTCTGGCGCCAGCTCACCTCGATGCGGGTCGCCCTGCTGCTGCTGTTCCTGCTGTCGCTGGCGGCCATCCCCGGCTCGCTGGTGCCGCAGAACACCAACGCCTTCAAGGTCGCGGAGTGGAAGAACGCCCACAAGGGCCTCGCCCCGATCTACGAGAAGCTCCAACTCTTCGACGTCTACAGCTCGGTGTGGTTCTCCGCGATCTACATCCTGCTGTTCGTCTCGCTGGCCGGCTGCATCCTGCCGCGCACCTGGCAGTTCGTCGGCGTGCTGCGCGCCCAGCCCCCGGCCGCCCCGCGCAACCTGGCCCGGATGCCGGTCTACGCGGCCTGGCACACCGACGCCGCCCCGGAGAAGGTCAACGCGGCCGCCCACCGGCTGCTGCGCAAGCGCGGCTTCCGGGCCGCCGCCGACCCCGGCTCGGTGGCCGCCGAGAAGGGCTACCTGCGCGAGGTCGGCAACCTGCTGTTCCACTTCGCGCTGTTCGCCCTGCTGGCCGGCTTCGCCTGGGCCAGCCTGTTCAGCGGTTCCGGCACCAAGATCGTGCTGGAGGGCCAGGGCTACTCCAACACCACCACCCAGCTCGACGACTTCACCGGCTCCGCGTTCTACGGCGTCGACGACCTGGACGCCTTCGGCTTCAAGCTGGACGGCTTCACCGCCGACTACCAGACCGAGGGGCCGACGGCCGGCACCGCCAAGGAGTTCGTCGCCAACGTCCGCTACTGGGACGGCGCCGACACCGGCAAGCAGAAGAACGCCAGGATCGAGGTCAACCACCCGCTGGAGGTGGGCGGCTCCAAGGTCTTCCTGACCGCGCACGGCTTCGCCCCGGTGGTGACCGTCCGCAACGCGCGGAACGAGGTCGTCTACCGCGGCCCGACGGTGTTCCTGCCCCGGGACTCCAACGTCACCTCGCCCGGCGTGATCAAGGTCAACGACTACGGCACCGGCCCCGACGGCCAGAAGACCCAGATGGCCTTCCAGGGCTTCTTCCTGCCCACCGCCGCCGCCGACTTCACCCACACCGGCCCGATCTCGGTCTTCCCGGCCGCCGCCGACCCGAGGCTGGTGCTCAGCGTCTACGTCGGCGACCTGCGCACCGACAGCGGCCTGCCGCAGAACGTGTACGAGCTCGACAACAAGGCGATGACCCAGCTCAAGGTCAACGACGCGCCCGCCACCGCGATCCTCAAGGTCGGCGAGGGCTGGGAACTGCCCGACGGCTACGGCACCGTCACCTTCGACGGCTACCAGCAGTGGGCCAACTTCACCGTCTCGCACCGCCCCGGCAACACGGTCGCGCTGATCGGCGCGGTCGCCGCGGTCCTCGGCCTGATCGGCTCGCTGTTCGTCCAGCGCCGCCGGATCTGGGTCCGCGCGGTCGCCGCCCCCGACGGCCGCACCCTGGTCGAGGTGGCCGGCCTGGGCCGCAGCGAGTCGGCCCGCACCGCCGAGGAGCTCGCCGCGATCGCCGTCGAGCTCCAGGACGACGCACCGGCCGCCGACGAGCCGCCCGCCGACGGCCCCCCGGGGCCCGACGTCCCCGCGGACGACGCACCCCCCGCAGACAACGCACCCGCCGCAGCCGACTCCCCGGCCGCTGCCGTCCCCACCGCCCCGGAAACCAAGGAGTAGACGGTGCTGCTCGCGCAGGTCGACACCCAGTTGGCCAACATCTCCAACTACCTCATCTACTCGGCGATGACCGTCTACACCCTGGCGATGTTCGCCCAGATCTTCGAGTGGACGTTCGGCGCCAAGGGCGGCGTCGCCGTCCGCTCCGCGCAGCAGAGCACCCTGGCCGAGTCCGTCGCCGACTCGGCGGAGGCGGCCAAGGGCGTCCGCAAGGTCACCGTCACCGTCGCCTCCCAGGGCGGCGGCACCACCACGCTCACCCGCACCGCGCTCGCCGACGCCGGTGCCACCACCGTCACCAGCGGCCGCGGCGACGGGGGCCCGGCCGACGGCGTCGGCCCGGCCGGCACCAGCGAGAAGGCCGACCTGGTCGGCCGGATGGCCGTCTCGCTGACCGTCCTCGGCCTGCTGCTGCACGCCGCCAGCGTGGCCACCCGCGGCCTGTCGGTGATGCGCTGGCCGTGGGGCAACATGTACGAGTTCTCGTGCGCCTTCGCCCTGATGATGGTCGGCGCGTACGTGATCCTGCTCGCCACCAAGAAGAACGTGCGCTGGCTCGGCCTGCCGGTGACCGTGGTCGCGCTGCTGATCCTCGGCGTCGCCGTCGCGGTGCTCTACACCGACTCCGAGCAGCTCGTCCCCGCCCTGCACTCCTACTGGCTCGGCATCCACGTCTCCGCCGCCACCGTCTGCGGCGGCGCCTTCTTCGCCGCGTTCGTCACCACCGTGGCCTACCTGCTCAAGGACCGCTACGAGCACCGCATCGCGGCCGGGCTCACCGTCCGCGCCGCCAACCTGATGGAGCGGCTGCCCGCCTCCGGCACCCTGGACAAGCTCTCCTACCGGATCAACGCGATCATCTTCCCGCTCTGGACGTTCACCATCATCGCGGGCGCGATCTGGGCCGAGGTCGCCTGGGGCAAGTACTGGGAGTGGGACCCGAAGGAGACCTGGTCCTTCATCACCTGGGTCGCCTACGCCGCGTACCTGCACGCCCGGGCCACCGCCGGCTGGCGCGGCCGCAAGGCCGCCTACCTGGCGCTGCTCGCCTTCGCCTGCTGGCTGTTCAACTTCTACGGCGTCAACATCTTCATCACCGGCAAGCACTCCTACGCCGGCGTCTGACGCCCCCGCACCACCACCCCACCACCCACGCACCACGAAGCCGCGAGGAGGGCCGCACCATGGAGTGCGACGAGGTCATCATGACCGTCCGAATCACCGCAGCGGAACGCACGCTGCTGCGACGGCTCGCCCAGGGCCACCACAGCGACGTCTCCGAAGTCGTCGCCGACGGGCTGCTGGACGTCCTGCCCACCCTGCACTGCCCGGCGGACGCCTACCGGCTGCTCGCCGCCATCACCACCCCCGCGCCCTGCGCGCTCACCGTCTGGCTCCCCACCGAGCTGGCCGACCTGCTCACCATCGCCACCGCGCGGATCGCCCAGTCCACCGGCGTCCGGCTCGGCTCCTCCTGCATCATGCTCGGGGCCGCGGTGCGCCTGTGGCTGGCCCAGGACCCGCAGCGCCTGGCCGCCAACCTCACCACCATGCACGCCGGCCGTCCGGCCGCCCTGGCCGCCGCCTAGCGGCCCGGGGACACCGACGGGCGGGGGGGCGGAGCGAACCTCGCTCCGGGCCCCCGGCCGTCGCCGTCACGCCGCCTGCTGCCAGCTGACGGGGGAGAAGTAGGCCGGGCGGCGCTCGACGCGCGACCAGGTGGCGATCGGCTCCACCGCCGGGGCGGCGGCGGTGGCGGCGGCCACCGCCGCCCGCGCGGCCAGCACCGCGGTCAGCGCGGCCAGTTCCTCGGCGGTCAGCGAGCCGCGGACGACGCGGACGAGAGGTTCGTTCATGGTTCCCGTTCTCCCCCAAGCTTGATTCTGAAAGGTTTCGGCGAGCGCGACCGCTGGTTACATCGGCGGGTTGCCGTGCTTGCGGCTGGGCAGGTCGGCGTGCTTGGTGCGGAGCATGGCGAGGGCGGAGGCGAGCACCGAGCGGGTCTCGGCGGGGTCGATGACGTCGTCGACGAGGCCGCGTTCGGCCGCGTAGTACGGGTGCATCAGCTCGCTCTTGTACTCCTTGATCTTCTGGGCGCGCATGTCGTCGGGGTCCTCGGCGGCGTTGATGTCGCGGCGGAAGATGACGTTGGCGGCGCCCTCGGCGCCCATGACGGCGATCTCGTTGGTGGGCCAGGCGTAGGAGAGGTCGGCGCCGATGGAGCGGGAGTCCATCACGATGTAGGCGCCGCCGTACGCCTTGCGCAGGATCAGCTGGATGCGCGGCACGGTGGCGTTGCAGTAGGCGTACAGCAGCTTGGCGCCGTGGCGGATGATGCCGTCGTGCTCCTGGTCGACGCCGGGCAGGAAGCCGGGGACGTCGAGCATGGTGACCAGCGGGATGTTGAAGGCGTCGCACATCTGCACGAAGCGGGCGGCCTTCTCGCTGGCGTTGATGTCCAGGACGCCGGCCAGCGACTGCGGCTGGTTGGCGATGAGGCCGACCACGTGGCCGTCGATGCGGGCCAGCGCGCAGATCACGTTGGTCGCCCAGCGCTCGTGGACCTCCAGGAACTCGCCGTGGTCGACGACCTCCTCGATGACCTTGCGCATGTCGTACGGGCGGTTGCCGTCGGCCGGGACGAGGTCGAGCAGGCTCTCGTTGCGGCGGTCCACCGGGTCCTCCGCGGCCACCGAGGGCGGCATCTCCCGGTTGTTCTGCGGCAGCAGCGACAGGAGGTAGCGGACCTCCTCGATGCAGGACTGCTCGTCGTCGTAGACGAAGTGCGACACGCCGGAGACCGCGGAGTGGACGTCGGCGCCGCCGAGGCCGTTCTGGGTGATCTTCTCGCCGGTGACGGCCTGGACCACGTCGGGGCCGGTGATGAACATCTGCGAGGTCTCGCGGACCATGAACACGAAGTCCGTCAGGGCCGGGGAGTAGGCGGCGCCGCCGGCGCAGGGGCCGAGCATGACGGAGATCTGCGGGATGACGCCGGAGGCGCGGGTGTTGCGCTGGAAGATGCCGCCGTAGCCGGCCAGCGCGGTGACGCCCTCCTGGATCCGGGCGCCGGCGCCGTCGTTCAGCGACACCAGCGGCGCGCCGGCCGCGATGGCCATGTCCATGATCTTGTGGATCTTCTGCGCGTGGGCCTCGCCCAGCGCGCCGCCGAAGATCCGGAAGTCGTGCGCGTAGGTGAACACGGTGCGCCCGTGCACGGTGCCCCAGCCGACGATGACGCCGTCGGTGTGCGGCTTCTTCGCCTCCAGGCCGAAGCCCTGCGCGCGGTGCCGGCGCAGCGGCTCCACCTCGTGGAAGGAGCCCTCGTCCAGCAGCAGGTCGATCCGCTCGCGGGCGGTCAGCTTGCCCTTGGCGTGCTGCGCCTCGGTCGCCTTCTCGCTGGGACCGCGACGGACCTGCTCGCGCAGCTCGTGCAACTCGGCGACCCGACTGCGGGCGTCGCCCGGAGTCTCGCCGCCGACCGGCGCATCGTGCAGGACCGTCATCTCGAACCACTCCAAGCTCGCGTGGGGCAGCGAACACCTCTACTGCTACGACAGTACGAGTCAGTGCGCCCCGCCCTCGGCGTCGAATCCGTACAAGGTCGGGACCCGATCGCTGTACAGGCTCCACATAGGGGGGCGCACGGCCCCAGCGCGGGGCCGTTTCCGGAGGGGGTCCGCGCCCCTCCCGGGCAGGGGGTGCCGGAACGGTCGAATTGGCAGGTCAGCGGCAAGATGGCGGGTGCGCGCAGGCCGCCGTCCGGCGCCGCGCCGGCGGGGGCGCACACGGGCTGGCGGCCCGGTGCGGGGGCTCCGGTACGGGCCCGGATGGTAGGGATGCGCCAAAAGGCGTGATCAGCCCTTGGGGTGGTCGCCGTCCCCCGGACGGTCCTCGTCCCCGCGCAGCTCCTCCTCGCGGCGGCGCAGGTCCGCCTCCCACTGCTTGAGCAGGTCCTCGTGCTGCTCGTTGCCGCGCTTCAGCGAGGCCAGGAACTCCGGGTCGTCGTCCGGGGCCAGCGGCCGCCCCTGCCCGGGGCGCCCGGCGGTCGGGCCGAACGGCCGGGCCGCCCGGCCGCGGGCACCGGTGCGGTCGCGGCCGGCCACCAGCCAGGCGATCGAGCCGACCAGCGGGAAGAACAGCACCACGATCACCCAGGCCACCTTCGGCAGGTGGCGGACCTCGTCCTCCGGGGTGGTCAGGCAGTCGATGAACGCCCACACCCACAGGGCCAGCAGCGCCACCACGGGCACGACTCTCAGCACAGCGCAGAACTCCCGGAAAGGTTCGAACAGGACCCTTGGCGGGCTCAGGGTAGCCCGTACCGGATACTGACAGGTATGGCATACGACGATCTCCGTTCCTTCCTCCGGGCGCTGGAGCGGGAGGGCGACCTCAAACGGATCAAGGTCGAGGTCGACCCCTACCTGGAGGTCGGCGAGATCGTCGACCGGGTGCAGAAGGCCAAGGGCCCCGCGCTGCTGTTCGAGAACGTCAAGGGCTCGGCGATGCCGCTGGCCATGAACGTCTTCGGCACCGAGCGGCGGCTGTCCAAGGCGCTCGGCCTCAAGTCGCCCGACGACATCGCCGAGAAGATCGGCGGCCTGCTCAAGCCCGAGCTGCCGCAGGGCTTCACCGGCTTCCGGGAGGCGTTCGGCAAGCTCGCCTCGATGGCGCACGTCCCGCCGCGGAACGTGAAGTCCGCCGACGCGCCGGTCCACGAGGTGGTGCTCACCGGCGAGGACGTCGACCTGGAGCAGCTGCCCGCGCTGTTCACCTGGCCGCTGGACGGCGGCTCCTTCTTCAACCTCGGGCTCACCCACACCAAGGACCCGGACTCCGGCGTCCGCAACCTCGGCCTCTACCGGCTGCAGCGGCACGACAAGCGCACCATCGGCATGCACTGGCAGATCCACAAGGACAGCCGCAACCACGCCGCGGTGGCCGCCAAGCGCGGCGAGAAGCTGCCCGTCGCGATCGCCTTCGGCTGCCCGCCCGCCGTCACCTACGCCGCCACCGCGCCGCTGCCCGGCGACATCGACGAGTACCTGTTCGCCGGGTTCGTCGCGGGCGAGCGGGTCCGGATGGTCGACTGCAAGACCGTCCCGCTGCAGGTCCCGGCGGACGCCGAGGTGGTGCTGGAGGGCTGGCTGGAGCCCGGCGAACTGCTGCCCGAGGGCCCGTTCGGCGACCACACCGGCTTCTACACCCCGCAGGAGCCGTTCCCGGCGCTGACCATCGACTGCGTCACGATGCGCCGCCGCCCGCTGCTGCAGTCCATCGTGGTCGGCCGCCCGCCGACCGAGGACGGGCCGCTGGGCAAGTTCACCGAGCGCTTCTTCCTGCCGCTGCTCAAGGTGATCATCCCGGACATCGTCGACTACGACCTGCCCGAGGCCGGCGGCTTCCACAACTGCGTGATCGTCTCGATCGACAAGAAGTACCCCAAGCACGCGCAGAAGGTCATGCACGCCATCTGGGGCGCCCACATGATGTCGCTGACCAAGCTGATCGTCGTGGTGGACGCCGACTGCGACGTGCACGACTACCAGGAGGTCGCCTGGCGGGCCCTGGGCAACGTCGACTACAGCCGGGACCTCTCGGTCGTCGAGGGCCCGGTCGACCACCTCGACCACGCCTCCTACCAGCAGTTCTGGGGCGGCAAGGCGGGCATCGACGCCACCCGCAAGCTCCCCGAGGAGGGCTACACCCGCGACGGCGGCTGGCCCGAGATGGTCACCTCCGACCCGGAGACCGCGGCCCGGGTCACCCGCCGCTGGAAGGAGTACGGACTCTGATGACCACCGCCGACGCGTTCGAGGCCCCGCCGAGCCGGACCCGGGCCTTCCTGCGCCTGGTCGCGATCGAGCACTCGGTGTTCGCGCTGCCCTTCGCCTACACCGCCGCGCTCACCGCGATGTTCCTCGCCGACGGGTCGGTGCACTGGCGCGAACTGCTGCTGGTCACCGTCTGCATGGTCGGCCTGCGCACCTTCGCGATGGCCGCCAACCGGATCATCGACCGCGAGATCGACGCCCGGAACCCGCGCACCGCGGGCCGCGAACTCGTCACCGGCGCGGTCTCGCTGCGCACCGCGTACGTCGGCTCGGCGATCTCCCTGGTGGTCTTCCTCGGCTCGGCCGCGCTGCTGAACACGCTGTGCCTGCTGCTGGCGCCGGTCGCGGTCGTCCCGATGGTGGTCTACCCCTACGGCAAGCGGTTCACCGACTTCCCGCAGGCCATCCTCGGCCTGGCCCAGGCGATGGGCCCGATCGGCGCCTGGCTGGCCGTCACCGGCAGCTGGTCCTGGGACGCGGTGGTGCTCGGCCTCGCGGTCGGCATCTGGATCGGCGGCTTCGACCTGATCTACGCCTGCCAGGACGTCGCGGCCGACCGCGGCATGGGCGTGCGCTCCGTCCCGGCCCGGTTCGGCATCCCCGCCGCGATCACCGGCGCCCGGGTCTGCCACGCGATCACCACCGCGCTGCTGGCCTGGTACGCGGTGCTGACCGACGCGGGCGCGTTCTTCTGGTGCGGGCTCGCCGTGGTGGCCGGGGCGTTCGTCTACGAGCACACCATCGTCAAGCCGCACGACCTGTCCCGGCTGAACCGGGCGTTCTTCTCCACCAACGGGTTCGTGGGCATCTCGCTGTTCGCCTTCGCCCTGATCGACCTGATCAGCCGGGGTCTGACGGTCTGACAGAGAGCCCCCGACAGGGGCTCGGGGAACGGCGAGGCCGAGTCTGCGCGAGGTTCACTGCCGTTGCGCGCATCGGCTTCCGGTTCCGTTACTACACGCAGCAGCACGAACCTCCGATGGGCTCCGGCCGTCAGCAGCATCGACCCGCCGTTCCCCGGGCCCCTGGTGGTGCATGCCGTTCCCCGAGCCCCTGATTTCGCAGGCTCCTACGCTCCCTCCAGCGCCATTCGCGCGTACGCCCGGACGTCCGCGTCGCCGTCCGCCAGCCGTTCCCGCAGCGCCGCGGCGACGTCCGTCCCGGTGGCGCCCGCGGCCATCGCCCGGACGGCGGCCTTGCGGACGTCCGCGTTCCCGTCCGTCGCCAGTCCGGTCAGCGCCTTCCAGCGGCCGGCCGCGCCGAGTACGCCCGCCGCGGCCTTCCGCACCTGCCAGGCCGGGTCCGGGCGTTCCGCCAGTTCCGCCAGTTCCGCGAGGGCCCCGCCCAGGCTCGCCGCCCCGGTGAAGGCCCCGGCGCGCACCAGCGGGTCCGGGTCGTCGGCGAGCAGGGCCAGGACGTCCGCCGAGGCGGGGTCGCCGATCACCCCGAGCCCTTCGCCGACGGCGACCCGGACCTCCCGGGCGGTGTCCGTCGCTCCGGCGGCCAGCGCTTCCGCCGCGTCCAGCGAGACCAGCCCGCGGACGGCCTGCAGCCGCACCGGGGCCTCCGGGTCGCGCAGCCCGGCCGCGAACAGTTCGACCGATCCGCCGCGCAGGACGCGGGCGAGTTCCTGGACGCCCGCCCGCACCACCGGGTCGGCGGAGTCGGCCGCGGCGGCCAGCGCCGTCCCCAGCGCGGGGTCGAGGACCTCGGCCAGTTCCCGCAGGCCCGCGACGGCCGCGCCGCGGACCCGCCCGTCCGGGTCGCCGAGCGCGGCGACCAGCGCGCGGCCGGTGCCGTCCGGGGTGTGTTCGGTGAGCGCGGCGACGGCGGCCAGTCGGACGTCCGGGTCGGGGTCGGTCAGGTAGTCGACGACCGCGGCGCCCTCGGCCCGCAGCACCTCCAGCACCCGGCCCTGCGGCTTCGCCGTGCCGGTGGTCGCCGTCCCGCCCGGCAGCGCGGCGCTCACCCCGGTGCGGCCGACCGCCATCGCCTCGACGGTGCCGAGCAGTTCGACCTCCCCGGCGGGGGGTTCCAGGCCGTCGACCGGGACGAGGTAGGGCGCGACCGGGCGGGTCAGGAACTCCATCGCGCCGTCGGCGCGCTTGCGCAGGTTGAGGTGCCGGAACCAGCGGGCGTCGTCCTGCGCGGGCCGGTCGAGGCGCTGGTGGTAGAGGCCCCAGCGGGACTCCTCGCGGGCCAGCGAGGCCCGGGCGGCCATCTCGGCGCAGTCCCGGATGAAGTCGACCTCGACCGCCCGCATCAGTTCGTGCGGGGTGCGGGCGCCGATCGAGGCGACCTCGCCGCGCATCCGCTCGAAGTGGTCGAGCGCGACGGACAGCCGGGCGCCGGTCTTCGGCGGGGCGATGTAGTCGTTGACGAAGCGCCGCAGCTTGTACTCGACCTGCTGTTGCGGCGGCCCGTCGGGGTGCTCCAGCGCCCGGTAGACCAGCCGGTGCGCGTCGGCCACCTGATCCGCGGGCAACTCCGGCCGTACGGCGGGAAGTTGGCCGGCCGCGTGGGTGCCGGCCAGCTCGCCGAAGACGAACGCCCCGATCATGTAGTTGTGCGGCACGCAGGCCAGGTCCCCGGCCGCGTACAGCCCGGGGACGGTGGTCGCGGCGTTCTCGTCGACCCAGACGCCGCTGGCGCTGTGGCCGCCGCACAGGCCGATCTCGGAGATGTGCATCTCGACGTCGTGGGTGCGGTAGTCGTGGCCGCGCCCGGCGTGGAAGGTGCCCCGGCTGGGGCGCTCGGTGGTGTGCAGGATGGACTCCAGGGCCTGCACGGTCTCCTCCGGCAGGTGGGTGGTCCGCAGGTACACCGGGCCGCGGTCGGAGGCGAGTTCGACCGCGAACTCGGCCATCATCTGCCCGGACCAGTAGTCGGAGTCGACGAACCGCTCGCCGTGCCGGTTCACCTGGTAGCCGCCGAACGGGTTGGCGACGTACGCGCAGGCGGGGCCGTTGTAGTCCTTGATCAGCGGGTTGATCTGGAAGCACTCGATGCCGGAGAGTTCGGCGCCCGCGTGGTACGCCATCGCGTAGCCGTCGCCCGCGTTGGTCGGGTTCTCGTAGGTGCCGTACAGGTAGCCGCTGGCCGGCAGCCCGAGCCGCCCGCACGGCCCGGTGGCCAGCACCACCGCCCCGGCCGAGACCAGCACGAACTCGCCGCTGCGGGTGTCGAACCCGGCCGCGCCGACCGCCCGGCCGCCGTCGGTGAGCACCCGCACCGGCATCACCCGGTTCTCGATGGTGACCTTCTCGCGCATCCGGCGCTCGCGCAGCACGCGGTACAGCACCTTCTTGACGTCCTTGCCCTCCGGCATCGGCAGCACGTACGACCCGGAGCGGTGCACCTGCCGCACCGCGTACTCACCGTGCTCGTCCTTCTCGAACTTGACGCCGTAGCGCTCCAGCCGCTGCACCATGGCGAAGCCGCGCCGGGCGGTCTGCCGGACGGTGGCCTGGTTGACCACGCCGTCGTTGGCCCGGGTGATCTCGGCGACGTACGCGTCCGGGTCGGCCCGGCCCGGAACGATCGCGTTGTTGACGCCGTCCATGCCCATCGCCAGCGCCCCGGAGTGGCGCACGTGCGCCTTCTCCAGCAGCAGGACGCGCGCCCCGGCCTCGGCGGCGGCGATCGCGGCCATCGACCCGGCGGTGCCGCCGCCGACCACCAGGACGTCGCACTCCAGCCGGCGCGCCTCGCTGATCTCGGGTGTGCGCATCTGCGGTGCCTCTCAGGTGGGTTCGGTTCAGGTGTACTGGGTGAGGAGCAGCGCCCGCAGCGCGCTCCGGTCGGCGGCGGGGTCGCGCGGCTCGGGCACCTGGTGCAGGGCGGCCAGGGTGCCGCCGGAGAGCACGGCGACCCGGTCGCCGAGCAGCAGCGCCTCGTCCACGTCGTGGGTGACGAAGACCACCGTGCAGCGCTCCTTCTCCCAGACGGCGAGCAGGAGTTGCTGCATCGTGGCGCGGGTCTGCGGGTCGAGCGCGCCGAACGGCTCGTCCATCAGCACCGCCTGCGGCGCGCCGACCAGCGCCCGGGCCAGCTGGACGCGTTGGCGCTGGCCGCCGGACAACTCCCTCGGCAGTCGGTCGCCGTGGTCGTCCAGGCCGACCCGGCCCAGCCAGTCGGTGACCGGCGCGTGCCGCTCGGTGCGCTTCAACCCGGCGATGGCCAGCGGGAGTTCGACGTTGCGCCGGACGCTGCGCCAGGGCAGCAGCCCGTCCTCCTGGAACACCAGCGTCCGGTCGGCGCCGGGCCCGGTCAACGGCCGCCCGCCGGCCAGCAGTTCGCCGTCGGTGGGCCGCAGCAGCCCGGCCAGTGCCCGCAGCAGGGTGGACTTGCCGCAGCCGGACGGGCCGAGCACGGTCAGCACCTCGCCCGGTGCCACGTCCAACTCGACGTCGCGCAGGACGGGTTGCCCCGGGTGGCCGACGCTCAGGCCGCGCGCGGTCAGTCGCAGGCTCATCCCCGCACCCCCGCCGGGGCGGTGGGCAGCCAGCGGGTCAGCCGCCGCCCGAGCAGTTCGACCGCGCCGGAGGTGGCCCAGCCGAGCAGCCCGATGGTGACCATGCCGACGAACACCCCCGGATAGTCCAGCACGGTGTACGCGGACCAGGTCCGGTAGCCGACGCCGTACTGACCGGAGACCATCTCGGCGGAGATCACGCAGATCCACGAGACGCCCAGGCCGACCGAGAGCCCGCCGACCACCCCGGGCAGCGCGCCCGGCAGCACCACGCCGAACAGCACCCGGCCCGTCCCGCCGCCCATCGTGCGCACCGCCTCCTCCCAGCGCGGCGGCACCGCCCGCACCGCGTGCCGGGTGGCCACCGTGACCGGGAAGAACGCGGCGGCGCAGGTGATGAAGACGATGCCCTGCTCGTTCTCCGGGAACAGCATGATCGCCACCGGGACCAGCGCGATCGCCGGGATCGGCCGGATCAGCTCCAGCACCGGACCGACCAGGTCGGCGGCGGTGCGCGAGCGGGCGGTCAGCACCCCGGCGGTGACGCCGAGCACGGCGGCCAGCGCGAAGCCGGTGCAGATCCGCCGCAGGCTCTCGGCCAGGTCCTGCCAGTACACGGCGGTGCCGAGCTGCGTCCGCAGCGCGTCGGCGACCTGGAGCACCGTCGGCAGGTGGTCGAAGCGCACCCAGGCTTCCACCTTGTACGCGGTGAGCGCCTGCCACAGCCCGAGGAAGGCGAGCAGCGCCGCCGCCCGCAGCAGTCTGCGCCGCGCGCTCACGCGGCGTCCAGCGCTTGCCGGTAGGTCAGCCGGACGGCGGACGGGTGGGCGGCCAGGTAGGCCGCGGCGCCGTCCTCGGTGGTGAAGGGCCTGAACGCGTCGCCGTCCCGGACCCACCAGTCCTGGTCGGCGAACCAGCGGGTGCCGGTGGCCGCGTCGGGCACGTACGCGGCCCGCAGCTTGCCGCCCGCGGCCCCGGCCGCCTTCACGGCCTTGAGCAGGCAGGTCGGGTCGGCGGCCGGCCGGGTGGCCTGCTCGCCCTCGTACCAGAGCTCCCCGGCCAGCGCGGGGTCGGTGACCGGGCGGTCGCAGACCGGGTCGGTGCCGGTGATCCGGGCGGGTTCGCCGTCGGTGACGCCGGAGTCCCTCAGGTAGGACGGGTCGGTGAAGCGGTCCAGGTCGAGCGCCTTGAGCACGCCGACCGAGGCCAGGAACGGGACGTCGCTGCGCATCGCGTCCAGCAGCCGCGGGTCGAGGGCGGTGGCGAAGGTGGCGATGCCGTTCGGGCCGTTGTAGAGGTACACCACCTCGGGCGGCAGGCCGGTGGCCTCGGCGACGGTCTGCGCGGCGGCCAGCGGGTGCTGGTTGAGGTCGCGGGTGGCGGCGTCCTGGGCGCGCAGGAAGGCCCGGACCACGTCGGGGTGCGCGGTGCCGAACTTCTGCCGCACCACCACGCCGTGCAGGGTGGGCCGACCGAGCGCGGCGCCGTCGTACAGCAGCCGCCCGTCCCCGGCGAACACCACGGCGGCCGGCCAGGCCACGAACTGGGCCAGCGCGTCCACGCTGTGCGCCTTCAACGCGGAGGCGCCGACGGCGGGCTGCTGGTTCTGCTTCTGGATCTCGGACTCGGCCACGCCCGCCTTGGCCAGGGCCTGCACCAGGGTGCCGTCGGAGGCCGAGCCGACCGAGCTGGAGACCTTCTTCCCCTTCAGGTCGGCCAGCGTGTGCGCGGGCGAGTCCTTCGGCACCACGACGGAGTTGAGCGCGCCGAGCAGGTTGTAGCCGGTGACCGACACCAGCCGGGTGCCGGGTCCGCCGGCCGCCTGGGCGCGGGAGCCGTTGATCAGCAGCGGGTAGTCGCCCATCGAGCCGATGTCGATCTTGTCGGCGAGCATCTGCGCGGTGATCGGCGCGCCCGCGTCGTAGTCCTGCCAGACCACCTTGTACTGCCGGCCGTCCTGCTCGCCCAGTTCGGCGAGCTGCTGCTCGAAGTAGCCGCGGGCCCGCAGCAGCGTCCCGGCGGTGACGGTGTTGATGGTCTTCGACTGGTAGCCGACCACCACCTCGACGGTCTTCGAGTCGCCGCCCGCGGAACACCCGGCGGCCCCCGCGAGCAGCCCGGCGACCGCCGCCAGCACACCCAACTTTCTTGCTGCACCAGACATGTGACGCATCCTCAGCGAATCAGGTAAGGCATGTTGACGGTGACCGCCCCGGTGGGGCAACGGGCGGCGCAGGGGCCGCAGTACCAGCACTCGTCCACGTGCATGTACGCGGTGCCGCTCTGCTCGTCGATCGCCAGCGAGTCCAGCGGGCACATCTCGACGCACAGCGTGCAGCCGGCGATGCACAGCGAGGCGTCGATGGTCACGGGCACGTCGGTGCGGTGCTCGGCGAGCGCCATCGGTCCAACTCCAAGGTGAGGAAGGTCGGTTCAGGTGAGGTCGCGGAGCAGCCGGCCGCGCATGGCCAGCCGGTCGCCGCGGAAGCGTACGTACTCCAGGTCCACCGGCCGTCCGTCGGCCAGGGTGGTGAGCCGCTCCAGCATCAACAGGGCCGCCCCGCGCGGGACTTCGAGCACCGCGGCGGAGTGCGCGTCGGCGTTGACGGCCTCCAGGGTGATGTCGGCGGCGCCCAGCGGCTGCCCGGCGGCCTCCTCGATCAGCCGGAACACGTCCCGGTGCGCGAGGTCGGCGGGCTCCAGCAGCGCGCCGATGTCCGGCGCCAGGTAGGTCAGGTCCAGCGACAGCGGCAGCCCGTTCAGCCGGCGCAGCCGCTCGACGTACACCACGTCCGCGCCGTCCGGCAAGCCGAACCGGCGGGCCACCGCCCCCGGCGCCCGGACCGGCCCGAACGAGCGGACCTCGTTCACCACCTCGCCGTGCTCGTGCAGGGTCTCGGCCAGGCCCTCCAGCCGGTTCAGCCCGTGCGGCACCTTCTCCGCCGCCACCAGCGTCCCCGACCCGGGCACCCGGCGCACCAGGCCCTCCCCGCGCAGCAGGTCCAGCGCCTGCCGCACGGTGTTCCGGGACGCCCCGAACTCCCGCGCCAGCACGTCCTCGTGCGGCAGCGGCCCGGTCCCGAACGCCTCGCTCAGCACCTGCTGCCGCAGCACGTCCGCGACCTGCCGGGCCCGGTCGGCCCGCGGCCGCCTGGCCGCGCCGCTGTTCCGGCTGCGAACGGTGTTGTCGCTGGTCATCGGGTCTGCTCCGGCCCTCGGCTGCGCTGTCGGCGGCAACCCTAGGGCCGGGCGGTCCCGGTTTTCGTTGCCGCACCATTACGCCACCTGACGACCCGTCGGAACCGCCCCCCACCTGCGCGGACACCGCCCCCGCCGGATGAACCGCCACCCGCCGCGCCGATGCGCCATGCTGGGAGGAGCGGCTGCCCACGAGCGGAACGGGGAACACGATGATCGGCACACTGCAGTGCGTGGTGCTGGACTGCCACTACCCGGCGGGCCTGGCCCAGTTCTACGCCGCCCTGCTCGGCGGCGAGGTCGACCGCCCCGACCCGCGCTGGTCGCTCGACGGGGAGTGGTCCACCGTCCACCTGCCCGACGGCCGGGTGCTCGGCTTCCAACGGGTCGAGGACTACCGCCCGCCGATCTGGCCCGACCCGGCCCACCCGCAGCAGCTCCACCTCGACATCGACGTCCCCGACCTGGCCGCCGCCGAGACCGCCGCGGCCGCGCTCGGCGCCGAGGTCAAGGCCCGGCACGAACGCTGGACGGTGCTCACCGACCCGGCCGGCCACCCCTTCTGCCTGGTCCCGCGGACCGGGGCCCCGCAGCGTCCGGCCTGAGGCTCAGGCCAGCGACAGCGCGTCCCCGACCCGCAGCCGCCCCGACCGGGCCACCGTCGCCAGCGCCCCCAGCACGCCGTCCCGCTCGTGGGCGATCGTCTTCAGGATCTCCGGCGCCTGCGGCAGCCCCGGCTGCGCCACCCCCACCATCACGCACCGGGTGCTGGCGCGGACGAACGCCAGCCGCGCCCCGGCCCTCACCCGGCCCTCCCGGCCGTACCAGCCGTCCTCGACGAACGGCGGCGTCCCCGGCGGGGTGCGCAGCAGCACGTTCGGCCGGAACCGGCGCTCGTCCACCACCGCCGACGGCACCGCCCGCGCCACCCACTCCAGGGTGGCCGTGGTCAGCACGCTCACCGGCAGTTCGTCGAAGTGCGAGACCGCGTCCTCGCGGGCCAGCGCCACGTCCTCCTGCTCCAGGTACGCGCGCAGGAAGGCGTCCGCGTCCGGCACCGGCATGCCCAGCGGGTCGAACAGCTCCGGGCCGTCGATCCGCGGACCCAGTCGGGCGCCCAGCCGCAGCAGGCCGTCCATCCGGCGGAAGCGCCGGGTGCTCTTCCCCGAGCCGAGCTTCCCGGCCCCGTCGCGCACCGCGTACAGGCGGTCGCCGACCAGGCCGCGGTCCTCCACCCCGACGGTGTCGAGCAGCTCGCCGCCCATGGACTTCACGGGGTAGCGCCACAAGCGCTCGACCACACCGACGATCTCAGGCATGGCGGGAGCCTAGCGGGGCGCTCCCGGGATGGTCTAGACCAAGTCCCGGAGCCGACGGGGCCGTTGGGACCCCCGGCCCGGCCGCCCCGCGCGGCGGCCCCGCTCAGCCGATCCGCGCCACCGCCCGCACCGGCGCCCCGTCCGCCGCCGTCAGCCGCAACGGGAACAGCGAGACCTCCACCGGCGTCCCCGCCGCCTGCGCCGCCAGCAGCGCCGACAGGTCGGTCAGGTTCTCCGCGATCACCCCGCCACCCTCCGGCCCCAGCAGCACCCGGTGCGCCGTCAGCGTCGCCTGCTCCGGCTCCGGGTCGTGCTCGTCCGCCAACTCGGCCAGCAGACTCGCCACTTCCGGGTCCGACGGCCCCGGATCCGGCGTCGGGTCCACCGACAGCGCGTCGATGCCCACCGTCCGGACCCCCGCCGCGACGATCGCCTCGGCGGCCTCCTCGGTCAGGTACGGGTGCGCGAAGTACCGGTCCGTCCCCCAGTACCGCGGCCACCCCGTCGCCAGCAGCAGCACCGTTCCCGGCCCCGAGACCGCGAGCGCCGCCGCCAGGTGCCCCGCCGTCACCCGCCCCCGGGCCGGCAGCCCCCGCAGGTCCACCACCACCGCGGGCCCCGTGAACAACTCCAACGGCAGCCCGTCCAGCGTCGGCCACCGCACGTCCAAGTGGTACGGCGCGTCCACGTGCGTCCCCGTCTGCGACCCCAGGTGCACCGCCAGCACGTTCACCCCCTCCCCCTCCACCGTCAGCGCCGCCCGCAACTCCACCCCCGGATCCCCCGGATACACCGGCATCCCGGACACCACCGGATGCGTCAGATCCACCAACTCGGCTGCCATGTCCCCATTGTGATGCGCATCCAGGGCTCGGGGAACTGTCGGCAGACGAGCATGCACCACCAGGGGCCCGGGGAACGGCGGGTCGATGCTGCTGACGGCCGGAGCCCATCGAAGGTCCGTGCTGCTGCGTGTAGTAACAGAACCCGAAGCCGATGCGCGCCACGGCAGTGCACCGCCCGCAGCCACGGCCTCGCCGTTCCCCGAGCCCCTGGCGGGGCTCTTCGCCGTCCCCCGAGCCCCCGCCACCAGCCCCCACAATGGGAATCATGAGCACCACCCGCACCCCCTGGGTCGTCGGCGTCTCCGGCGCCAGCGGCACCCCCTACGCCGCCTCGGTGATCCGCGCGCTGCTGGACGCCGGGGAGTCCGTCGACCTGATCGTCAGCCGGGCGGCGCGGCTGACCATCCTGGACGAGACCGGCATCTCCTTCCGGGACGCGCACTGGCGGGCCGACCTGGCCGCCTGGCTCGGCACCGGCGAGGAGGCGCTGCACGACGTCCGCCACTGGCCCGCCGGGGACTTCGCGGCGGGCCCGTCCTCCGGCTCGTACCCCGCCAAGGGCATGCTGGTCGTCCCGGCGACCACCGGCGCCGCGGCCGGCATCGCGCTGGGCCTGTCGAAGGACCTGCTGCAGCGCACCGCCTCGGTCACCCTCAAGGAGCGCCGCCCGCTGGTCCTGTGCCTGCGCGAGACCCCGCTGACCGGCAGCACGCTGCGCCACCTGGTGGCGCTGGACGAGCAGGGCGCGGTGGTCCTGCCGGCCTCCCCGGGCTTCTACGCGGGCGGCTCGACCGCCCGCGAACTGGTGGACTTCGTGGCCGGCCGGGTGCTGGACGCGGTGGGCGTCCCGCACGGGCTGTACCGCCGCTGGTCGGGCACCCTCGGCGGGGCCGCGAGCACCCCGGTGCGGAGTCCGGAAACCGCCCCGCGCCGGGGCGAGTGAGCGGGCACGCTACGGGAGAGTATGTTCTCTGGGATACCCGGGTTGATCGGTGCGCAGCGCCTTGGATTCCGGATAATGATCTGTGGTTCCGGTGA
The DNA here is from genome assembly GCF_039529925.1 of Kitasatospora saccharophila. NCBI lineage: Bacteria > Bacillati > Actinomycetota > Actinomycetes > Kitasatosporales > Streptomycetaceae > Kitasatospora > Kitasatospora saccharophila. The sequence continues at coordinate 59,389 of NZ_BAAANS010000025.1, forward strand.
GGTTCGGAAGGACGCGGCAGGCAATGGACTCTGTGGACAGACAGCTCATCCAGGCACTCCGGGAGAACGGTCGGGCCTCGTACGCCGAGCTGGGCCGCCTGGTGGGCCTGTCCGGGCCGAGCGTGACGGACCGGATCAACCGCCTGGAGCAGGCGGGCGTGATCACCGGGTACCGGGCGACGGTCAATCCGGCGACGCTCGGTTACGGGGTGACGGCGCTGATCGGCCTGCAGCTCACCGACGCGGCCGACCACGACGACGTCTCGCACCGGCTGAAGGACCTCCCGGAGGTGGAGGACTGCTGGTTCATCGCGGGTGACGACTCGTACATGCTGAAGGTCCGGGTGCCGGACGTGGAGGGCCTGGAGTCGGTGGTCAAGCGGCTGTCCGGCACCAAGGGGGTGGCCCGCACCCGCACCACGGTGGTGCTCTCCACCAAGTGGGAGAACCGGGTCAGCGAACTCCCGCTGCACCCCGCCGAGTAGGAACCCCCGTCACAGCACCGGAGGAAGCCCCCGCCATGACCCTGGTCGACCTGGAAGACCTGCGCGCCGCCCAGCGCCGGATCGCCGGCACGGCGGTGCGCACCCCGCTGCTGCCCTGCCCGTGGGCCGAGGACGGCGGGCGGCGGCTCTGGCTGAAGCCGGAGAGCCTCCAGCCGACCGGGGCGTTCAAGATCCGCGGGGCGACGAACCGGCTGGCCGCGCTCACCGGGGAGGAGCGGGCCAGGGGAGTGGTGGCGCAGTCCAGCGGCAACCACGCCCAGGCGGTGGCGTACGCGGCGCGGCGGCTCGGGATCAAGGCGGTGATCGTGATGCCCGACACCTCGCCCGCCGTGAAGATCGAGAACACCCGCTCGTTCGGCGCCGAGGTGGTGATCGTCACCGCCGAGCAGCGCGACACCGTCCCGGCCGAGCTGGCCGCCGAGCACGGCTACGTCTGGGTGCCGCCGTACGACGACCCGTACATCGTGGCGGGCCAGGGCACGGTCGGCCTGGAGATCGCCGAGGACGCCCCGGACGAGCTGGACACCGTGCTGGTGCCGGTCTCCGGCGGCGGCCTGATCTCCGGGACGGCCGCCGCGCTCAAGCTGGCCTGCCCGGGCGTCCGGGTGGTCGGCGTGGAGCCGGAGCTCGCGGCGGACGCGCAGCAGAGCCTGCGCGCGGGCGTCCGCACCGCCTGGCCGGTCGCCGACACCTACCGGACGATCGCGGACGGCCTGCGCACCCCGTCGGTGGGCGTGCTGCCGTTCGAGCACATCACCGCGTACGTGGACGACATCGTCACCGTCTCCGAGGACGAGATCCGCTCCACCGTCGCCCTGCTGGCCCGCCGCGGCCGGCTGGTCGCCGAGCCCTCCGGCGCGGTCGCCCCGGCCGCCTACTTCCACCGGGCCGGTGAGCTGGGCGGGAGGGTGTTCGCGGCGGTCGTCAGCGGCGGCAACCTCGACCCCGCCCTGCTGGCCGGTCTGCTGGCTACCTAGGCGTAGTCTCGGTCCCGGCAACGAATCGAAGTCGCAAGGAGGCGGAGCGCCGCATGGACGCAGGGCTCAAGCGCGAACTGGAGGCGAAGGTCCACGCCGGTGAGCGGCTGACCCGCGAGGACGGGATCGCGCTCTACGCGAGCGACGACCTGGCCTGGCTGGGCGGGCTGGCGCACCACGTGCGGACGCGGAAGAACGGCGACGTCGTCCACTTCAACGTCAACCGCCACCTGAACATGACCAACGTGTGCAGCGCCTCCTGCGCGTACTGCTCGTTCCAGCGCAAGCCGGGCGAGAAGGACGCGTACACGATGCGGATCGAGGAGGCGGTCCGGCTCGCCAAGGCGATGGAGTCGGAGTCGCTGACCGAGCTGCACATCGTCAACGGCCTGCACCCGACCCTGCCGTGGCGCTACTACCCGCGCTCCCTCAAGGAGCTGAAGGCCGCGCTGCCGAACGTCTCGCTGAAGGCGTTCACCGCCACCGAGATCCACTGGTTCGAGCGGATCAGCGGTCTGAGCGCGAGCGAGATCCTGGACGAGCTGATCGACGCCGGCCTGGAGTCGCTGACCGGCGGCGGCGCGGAGATCTTCGACTGGGAGGTCCGCCAGCACATCGTCGACCACGACACCCACTGGGAGGACTGGTCGCGGATCCACCGCCTGGCGCACGAGAAGGGCCTCAAGACCCCGGCCACCATGCTGTACGGCCACATCGAGGAGCCCCGGCACCGGGTCGACCACGTGCTGCGGCTGCGCGAGCTGCAGGACGAGACCGGCGGCTTCCAGGTCTTCATCCCGCTGCGCTACCAGCACGACTTCCACGACTCCAAGGACGGCAAGGTCCGCAACCGCCTGATGGCGCGCACCGAGATGGCCACCGGCGCCGAGGCGCTGAAGACCTTCGCGGTGTCCCGCCTGCTGTTCGACAACGTCCCGCACGTCAAGGTGTTCTGGGTGATGCACGGCGTCACCACCGCCCAGCTGGCGCTCAGCCACGGTGCGGACGACATGGACGGCTCGGTGGTCGAGTACAAGATCACCCACGACGCGGACAACTTCGGTACCCCGAACAAGCTGGGCCGCGACGACCTGCTCGGCCTGATCCGGGACGCCGGTTTCCGCCCGGTCGAGCGCAACACCCGCTACGAGATCATCCGCGAGTACGACGGCCCGGACCCGGACCGCCGGGAGGCCCCGCAGGCGATGCGGCTCTGACCCCCGCGCGGCGGGGCGCCCCGCGGCCCCGCCGCCCTGACGCCCCGCCGCCCTGACGCCCCGCCACGCGCGCGGCCCGCGCCCGGTGACCGGTTTTCGGCCACCGGGCGCGCGGCATTCCCGGGGGCGTACGGGGTAGAGGCGCACTACCGGGGCGGGCTGCTGAGCGGAGAAACGTTTCCTTGGCGGGTATGCTCACAGGCTCATCACACGGCCCGGGTTCCGTCTCGTCCCCGTGGTCTGGGAGGATCGTTCGCATGTCCGGTTCCCATCGCACCTCCTCGTCCCGCCGATCGGCCTCCGCGCCGACCAACCGGGACGAGGCAGAGCAGCCCCAGGGCCGAGCCGCCACCCGCCGCAGCCGCCGCAAGCCGAAGCCGCGCCGGGCCCGCAAGTTCACCGTCGGCACCGCCACCCTGCTGGCCCTCGCCGCGGGCTGGTTCACCGTCGGCCCCGGGCGGACCTTCCAGGGGAGCACCGCCGCCGCGGCCCCGGACCACGAGCCCGAGGTGGTGCCGATGCAGGCCGCCGACGCCGGGCAGCACACCGTGGCCCCCGCCGCGGACCGCTCCGACCGGGAGCGGATCACCACCATCCCGGGCATCGGCGACTCCTGGATGGCCAAGGTCCCCGCCGAGACCCGCCAGCTGCTGGTCGCCAGCGGCCAGGGCAAGGACTCCTCGGACAACACCGTCACGCTGTGGACCCGCGGCGACGACGGCAGCTGGCAGGCCGGCCAGGCCTGGCCCGCCCACAACGCCTACAAGGGCTGGACCACCGACCACCGCTCCGGCGACCTGCGCAGCCCGATCGGCCTCTTCTCGCTCACCGACGCCGGCGGCCGCGAGGCCGACCCGGGCGCCAAGCTGCCGTACGACCACAACAAGAACTTCGTGATGTCCGGGCGCGGGTTCAACAACGAGCCGCTGGCCGGCTCCTTCGACTACGTGATCGCGATCAACTACAACCGGGTGGAGGGCAGGTCCCCGCTCGACACCGCCTACCCGGAGGGCGCGGCCAAGGGCGGCGGCATCTGGCTGCACCTCGACCACGGCGGTCCCACCCACGGCTGCGTCTCGCTGACCGAGGACCACATGGTCGAGCTGATCAAGACCCTGGACCCGGCGCTGCACCCGATGATCATGATGGGTGACGCCCAGTCGCTCGCCGCCTGAGCGCGGTCGCCCGCCGCCCGGGCGGGCCCCGTTGTCAGGGACCTACAGCATCCGGCACCCGATCCTGTGCAGGGCCGTCACCTCCTGACTCGTCGGTAACCCGGTTGAGTGGGTGGTATGACCGCCTCCCGCATCGTGGCGCTGGGCCACCATCAGCCGTCGAAGATCCTGACCAACGACGAGCTCTCGACGCTGGTCGACACCGACGACGAGTGGATCCGCTCCCGGGTCGGCATCCGCACCCGGCACATCGCGGAGGACGAGACCCTGGTCGACCTCGCGGTGGCCGCCGCCGAGAAGGCCCTCGCCAACTCGGGGTTGACGCCCGACCAGATCGACCTGGTCGCCGTCGCCACCTGCACCGCCATCGAGCGCAGCCCCAGCACCGCCGCCGCCGTCGCCGCCCGGCTCGGCATCCCCACCCCCGCCGCCTACGAGCTGAACACCGCCTGCTCGGGCTTCTCCTACGCCCTGGCCACCGCCGACCACGCGATCCGGGCCGATGCCGCCACCCGGGCGCTGGTGATCGGCGTGGAGCGGATGTCCGACACCCTGGACTGGACCGACCGCACCACCTGCGTGATCTTCGGCGACGGTGCCGGCGCGGCCGTGCTGGAGGCGGTGCCGGACGACCGGGCCGGCGTCGGCCCGGTGGTCTGGGGCTCCGAGCCGGAGAAGGGCGACGCGGTGCTGATCGGCGGCGGCTGGAAGCCGGTCATCAGCCAGCAGGGCCAGACCGTGTTCCGCTGGGCCACCACCCAGGTCGCCCCGCTGGCCCGCAAGGCGTGCGAGAAGGCCGGCGTCGACCCGTCCGAGCTGCGCGGCTTCGTCGCCCACCAGGCCAACCTGCGGATCATCGACGCCATCGCCGGCAAGCTCGGCCTGGCCGAGGACGCGGTGGTCGCCCGCGACGTGGTCGACTCCGGCAACACCTCCGCCGCCTCCATCCCGCTCGCGCTGTCCAAGCTGGTCGAGCGCGGCGAGCTGTCCAGCGGCGACCCGGTGCTGCTGTTCGGCTTCGGCGGCGGGCTGGCCTACGCCGGGCAGGTCGTGCGCTGCCCCTGACCGGCCGCACGCGGAAACGACAGGGGCGGCCGGGAGGAGGAATCCTCCCGGCCGCCCCTGTCGTCCGTTGCAGGACGGCGCTCCGCGGTACGTCGGCGAACCTCCCCCGAGGCACGGCCGCATCCGACACACCCGGACAGGAACCGGGGCCGAGCGCCGATGGGCTGGGTTCTTACTTCGGCGGCTTCTTTCCGGTGACTCCCAGGTACACCTGGAGCGCCAGGTTGGGCTTGAGGTCCTTGACCTTCACGCCCCAGGAGGTGAACGCCTTGCCGTGCTCGGCCGCCGCGGCGAGCAACGACACCAGGGCGCCGGCGACCGCCGACGGTTCGACCGTCTTGTCGGTCTTGCCCTGGTTGTTGCGGACCGCTTCGGCCAGCGGGCCCGCCACCGAGTTGAGGACCTTCATGCGGATCTTGAAGAACCGCTTGTCCCCTTCGGCGGCACCGAGTGTGACCACTCGGAGAATGGCGTCATTCTTGCGCCAGAAGGCGAGGAATCCGTCCACCAGTTCTTCGGAAGTGGTGAAGCCGGACTTTCCCGCCCAGGACTTTCCATCGACGAGCTCTTTGAGCCCGCCGCTGTCCTCGGCCATTTCCTCGGCGATCTCAAGGACTGCGCCCTCGACATCCGGGAAGTACTGGTAGAAGGTCGCGGGGGAGGTTCCCGCCATACGGGCGACGTCGATGACCTTGACGTCCCGGTACGGCGACGTGCTGAGCATCTCGCGGAGGCAGTCGAGCAGCTTCTGCCGCGTCTCCTGTCCGCGCCGCCCGGCGACGCGACCGTCGACGGTGCGAACTTGTCCTGTCATGTCGTCAGCTTACAGTGGCACGATCTTGGCGCTAATCGGTAGTGCGACTATTAGTCCGGCTGAGGGGGAAACGATGCCATTTCCGCGCGGAGTTGTTGCCCCCCCGTGTGCTGATGACCCCACAGCGTGACGACAAGTCAGCTGGGGCCGGTCCGGGAGCCCCCGCGGGCGGGTGCGGAGGCGGCGCCTCCGGTACCCGGGGGCGTGTCACGGGCGGGGGAGATTGGCTCCCGGGCGGCGGGCATTGGAGAATCGGGGGGCGCCACCGCCGGGGGGCGCTGGCGGAATGGGGAGGTGGCTGCGGAGTGGACCAGCTGACGGCGCACGATCCGAGGCGGATCGGGCCCTTCGAAGTGCTGGCCCGGCTCGGCGCGGGCGGCATGGGCCTGGTGTACCTGGCCCGGTCGGCCTCGGGCCGGCGGGTGGCCATCAAGACCGTGCGCAGCGAGCTGGCCGAGGACAACCTGTTCCGGGTCCGCTTCGCCCGCGAGATCGCGGCCGCCAAGACGGTCGGCGGCTTCTACACCGCCGCCGTGGTGGACGCGGACGCCGACGCCGCCGTCCCGTGGCTGGCCACCGCGTACGTGCCGGCGCCCTCGCTGGAGGACCTGGTCCACGACTGCGGGCCGCTGCCCGCCGACGCGGTGCGCTGGCTGACGGCCGGCATCGCCGAGGCGCTGCAGTCCATCCACGCGGCCGGGCTGGTGCACCGGGACCTCAAGCCGTCCAACGTGCTGGTGGTCGAGGACGGGCCGCGGGTGATCGACTTCGGCATCGCCGCCGGGGTCTCCAGCACCCGGCTGACCATGACCAACGTCGCGGTCGGCACGCCCGCCTACATGTCGCCCGAGCAGGCCCGCGACAGCCGCAGCGTCACCGGCGCCAGCGACGTGTTCTCGCTCGGCTCGCTGGTGGTGTTCTGCGCCACCGGGCACCCGCCGTACCGCGGCTCCAACCCGGTCGAGACGGTGTTCCAGCTGCTGCGCGACCAGCCCGACCTGTCCGGGCTGCCGGTCGAGCTGGTCGACCTGGTCCGGGCCTGCATGCGGCCGACGCCCGAGCACCGGCCGACGCCCGCCCAGATCCAGGCCGAACTGGCCCCGCACCTGTTCTCCCGGGCCGACGCCTCCGGCGAGGCCGGGGACTGGCTGCCGCCCGCCGCGCTCGACCTGATCGAGGCCAAGCGCAGCAGCAGACGGCACGTCAACGCCCAGCAGCAGGCCCAGGCCCGGTCGCAGCCGCCGGTGGTGCTGCCGGCCCAGCCGGTCGGGCCGCCGTCCGTGCCGCCGGTCCCGGCCCCGGTCGGCCCGGTCTCCGAGGCCGAGGTGGCCACCGAGCGGGTGCGCCCGCACCCGCTGTCGGCCCCCGCGCCGGTGGCCCCGAGCGACGGCGAGATCCGGCTGCCCGGCGCGCACGTGCCGATAGGACCCGGGCCCCGGGCGGAACCGGCCGCGCCCTCGGTCGCCCCGGTCGGCACCGACTGGGTGCGCCGCAGCTCCGCGCCGTCCGCCGCCCCGCCGCAGCCCGCGGCCCGCTGGCGGCCCTGGCGGTTCCGGATGTCCAACGACGTGTGGGGCACCCCGGTGGTCGCCGACGGCACGCTGTTCGCCTCCAGCTTCGAGGTGCACGCGCTGGACATCGGCTCCGGCGAGCGCCGCTGGAAGACCCGGGACGTGGCCTGGGCGCTGGCCGTCGACGCCGGCCTGCTGCACGCCGCCGACGGCCCGCACCTGTACACGGTGGACGCCGGGGACGGTGCCGAGCGCTGGCGGCACTCGCTGGACGGCTGGGTGTACTCGCTGGACGCCGCCGACGGCGTGCTGTGCTGCGGCGTCCGCGGCGGCGGCGTGCAGCTGCGCTCGGCGGTCACCGGCGCCGAGCTGTGGCGGGCCGACGACGCCCAGCAGGAGTACGAGAACCCGCAGTCCGGCCCGGCGCTGGTCGGCGGCGCCGCCTACTACCAGGGCGGCGGCCGGCTGTACTGCGTGGACCCGCGGCGCGGTGCGGTGCGCTGGGCGGTGCCGGTGGGCGGCAAGGTGCCGTCCCGGCCGGTCGAGCAGGGCGGCATGCTGTACGTCACCTCGGGCCAGCAGGTGTACGCCCTGGACGCCTCCTCCGGCGCCGAGCGCTGGCGCTTCGACGCGCCCGTGGTGCTGTTCACCCCGCCCGCGGTGGACGGCCGGGCGGTGTACGTCGCCGACTACCTCGGCACCCTGTACGCGCTGGACGCCGTCACCGGCCACGGCCTGTGGCGGGCCGCCACCGCCGCCCGGCAGGGCGCCGAGCCGGCCGTGGTCGCCGACGGGACGGTGCTGCTGGGCTCCGGCGACACCCTGTTCGCCTTCGAGGCGGCCGGCGGCCGGGAGCGCTGGCGCTACACCACCCGGGGCGACCTGGTCGGCTCCCCGGCGGTCGCCGAGGGCCTGGTCCACCTGGGCAGCCGGGACCACTCGCTGCACACCCTGGAGCTGGCCACCGGCCGGCTGCGCTGGGAGCTGGGCACCAAGGGCGAGCTGACCGGCTCCCCGGTGGCGGTCGGCGGCCGGGTGTTCGTCGGCTCCAAGGACCGCTGCGTGTACGCGCTGGACTCCTTCTACGGCACGGCCGTCCCGCAGTAGCCGCCGCAGGAACGGTACGGCCCCGGACCGCGCGGTCCGGGGCCGTCCTGCCGTCTCCTGCCGTCTCCTGCCGTCCGGCCTACGGGTGGAGGTGCTGCCAGCCCGCCCAGGCCGAGGTGACCATCGAGCGGACGTCGTGCCGGGCGCTCCAGCCCAGCTCGCGGCGGATCAGTTCGGCCGAGGCCACCACCCGGGCCGGGTCGCCGGGACGGCGGGGGGCCGTCTCGGGGGCGATCCGGATGCCGGTGACCTCGGTGATCTCGTCGACCATCTCCAGCACCGAGGCGCCCCGCCCGGTGCCGATGTTGAGGGTCAGTCGGACCCGCTCCGCGGGGCCGGCCGCCTCCAGCCGGCGGACGGCGGCCAGGTGCGCGGAGGCGACGTCCGAGACGTGGATGTAGTCCCGGACGCAGGTGCCGTCCGGGGTCGGGTAGTCGTCGCCGAAGACCAGCGGCGGCAGCCCGGCGGTCAGCCGCCGGAAGACCAGCGGGACCAGGTTGGCCGCGCCCGGGTCGGACAGCTCGGGGGCGGCGGCGCCCGCCACGTTGAAGTAGCGCAGGGACACCGCGGAGAGGCCGTGCGCGGCGGCGCAGGCGTTCAGCAGCCACTCGCCGGCCAGCTTGGTCTCGCCGTACGGGTTCATCGGCAGGCAGGGAGTGGACTCGTCGACCAGGTCGACGTCCGGCATGCCGTAGACGGCGGCGGAGGAGGACAGCACCACCCGGCCCACGCCCGCGTCGACCGCGGCGGCCAGCACGGTGCGCAGGCCCTCCACGTTCTCGTGGTAGTAGAACAGCGGCCGTTCGACCGACTCGCCCACCTGCTTGCGGGCGGCCAGGTGCAGCACGCCGGTGACGCGGTGCTCGGCGAGGGTGCGGTCCAGCAGCGGGCGGTCCAGCGTCGAGCCGGTCACCAGCGGGACGCCCGGCGGCAGGTGGGCGGTCCGGCCGCTGCTCAGGTCGTCCAGCACGACGACGGGGACACCGGCCGCGGCCAGCTCCCGGACGACGTGGCCGCCGATGTAACCGGCCCCTCCCGTGATCAACCAGGTCATGGCGCCGATCCTACGACGGCGCCTTTCGGCGGGGCCCCTGGTGTGTCCGTACGGGCATTCGGACATTTCGGTGAAATAGTGGCAAAGCTCTGTCCAGCGACCGGAGGTGGCCGCCGTGCGCCCGAAGAAGGAACCGACCCGTCCGAACCCGGCCGGCCCCCGGCCCACCGGCCCCAAGCTGTGGCTGGGACCTGCGGCGGTTATCGCCGCGGCGGCGCTGCTGGCCACCGGTTGCTCCAGCTCCGGCTCCGGGTCCAGCTCCACCGCGGCGGCCAGCGGTTCCTCGTCCGCGCCCGCCCCGTCCAGCAGCAACCAGCTGGAGCAGGACTACCAGCAGGTGATCTCCCAGGTGCTGCCCTCGGTGGTGCAGATCACCGCGGGGGACAGCCTCGGCTCCGGGATCGTCTTCGACGACAAGGGCGACATCGTCACCAACGCGCACGTGGTCGGCAGCGCCACCACCTTCACCGTGACGCTGGCCAACAGCACCAAGCCGCTGGACGCCACCCTGGTCGGCAGCTACCCGGAGTCCGACCTCGCGGTGATCAAGCTCGGCAGCACGCCCGGCGGCCTCAAGCCCGCTGCCTTCGCGGACAGCGCCAAGGTGTCGGTCGGGCAGATCACGCTGGCGATGGGCAGCCCGCTCGGCCTGTCCAGCAGCGTCACCCAGGGCATCGTCTCGGCGGTCGGACGGACGGTCAGCGAGCCGCAGTCCGCCGGCTCGCCCGGCGCCACCATCGGCAACATGGTGCAGACCTCGGCCGCGATCAACCCCGGCAACAGCGGCGGCGCGCTGGTCAACCTCTCCAGCCAGGTGATCGGGATCAACACGCTGACCGCCGTCGACCCCGAGCTGAACGGCTCGGCCGCGCCCGGCATCGGCTTCGCCATCCCGGCCGCCACCGTGACCAGCATCGCCAACCAGCTGATCAAGGACGGCAAGGTCAGCAACTCCGGCCGGGCCGGGCTCGGGGTGACCGTCCGCCCCTACTTCGACGCGAACTTCCAGCCGGCCGGCGCCGCGGTGGTCTCGGTGGTCGACGGCGGCCCGGCCGCCTCCGCCGGGCTCCAGGCGGGCGACGTGATCACCAAGGTCAACGACACCGCGATCACCAGCCCCGCCGCGCTGACCACCGCGCTGGCCTCGCTCAGCCCCGGCGACAAGGTCACCGTCGGCTACCAGCGGGACGGGCAGGGCAAGACCGCGGAGGTCACCCTCGGGACGCTGTAGCGCCCGGGGCCCGGACCCGACGAGGCCCGGAGCCCCCGACAGACCCGGGCCCGGAGTGCCGTACCGCGCAAGGGAGGCGGCACTCCGGGCCCGTCCACGTCCGGACGCCCCCCGAGGGCGCCCGGACGTCACTTCTTGGCGGGGCCCGAGCGGGTGTGCCAGGGCAGCTCGACCGTCACCGAGGTCGGCCCCTCCGCCGGGCTGTCGACCACGAACACGCCGTCCACCGACTCGGCGCGCTCGGCCAGGCCGGCCAGCCCGCCGCCCGGGTGCACCCGGGCCCCGCCGCGGCCGTCGTCACGGACCGTCAGCATCAGCCGGCCGTCCTGGCGCCAGACGTCCACCGAGGCGGTGCGGGCGCCGGAGTGCTTGGCGGCGTTGGTGAGCAGCTCGGTGACGGTGAAGTAGGCGATGCCCTCGACCGCGGAGTCCGGCCGCTCGCCGCCCAGCTCGACGTGCACCCGGACGCCGCCGGGCAGCGCGGTGCGGGCCGCGACCGAGGAGAGCGCCGCGTCCAGCCCGCGGTCGGTGAGCACCGCGGGGTGGATGCCGCGGGCCAGGTCGCGCAGCTCCTGCAGGGCGAGCTTGACCTCGCCGTGCGCCGCGTCGACCATCTGCCGGGCCGCCGCCGGATCCTCCGTCAGCTTCTCCTTGGCCAGGCCCAGGTCCATCGCCAGGGCCACCAGCCGGGCCTGCGCGCCGTCGTGCAGGTCCCGCTCGATCCGGCGCAGGTCGGCCGCGGCGGTGTCGACCACCACACCCCGGTCGTCCTCCAGCTCGCGGACCCGCTCGGCCAGCGCGCCCGGGGACAGCAGCACCTCGACCAGCCAGCGGGAGACCCCGGAGATCGCCCGCATCGCCCAGGGCAGCACCGGCCAGCCGACCACCAGCAGCACCAGCGTCAGCACGAAGCCGAGGATCCCCCAGATCAGCAGCACCACGCAGTACAGCGCGGAGCGCCAGCTCAACCCGTCGCCCAGGGCGGCCGTCACCCGGCCGGCCAGCCCGCTCCGGGTCGGGCGCAGCGGCTCCGGCTCGGCCACCGGGCTGCCCAGCTCGGCCCGGGCCCGGGCCCGGCCCAGCCGGCCGAACCAGCGGCAGCAGGCCAGCCCGAAGGCCAGCAGCGGCAGCCCGACCAGCGTCACCGCCAGGCCGAGACCCGCGGTCAGCAGCACCGCCGTCACGACGAACCCGGCCACTCCGATCGGCAGGTTCAGCAGCGCGTTGCGCACCTGCCGCCACAGCGGTGCCCCGTACAACGACGGGCGCTTCGCCTCGTTCTCCATGGTCGGCGCCCTCTCCTGGTGTTCTCGCCGTCGCTTGTCGATCACCAGCATCCCGGTCGGCGACCCCCTCCCGCCATGGTGCTGCACTCCCTCTCCGTCCGGGGGTTATCCCCACCCCCCGCCCCGCGCCCGGCTCCCGGACCGTCCGCAGACGGAATTCCGTCCGGTGTCCGGCGGGAGTCCACCGGCCGTCTTGCAGGACGGGCGGGTGACGGAGTAAACGGACGGTGCACATAGACTCCCGCGATAGCGATGGTTATGGACGGGCAAAGAAGAAGGGCGTGACCCATGGAGTGGCAGCCGCTCGCTGCCGACCCCGCCGCCGGCAGCGGCTACTTCGACGCCTACGCGGCGGTCGGTCTGCTGGCGGTCATCGGCGTCCTCTTCGTCGCGGTGGCCTTCACCGCGAACCGCCTGATGCGACCGGTGGTCGACACCCCCGAGAAACTCCTCGCCTACGAGTGCGGGGTGGACCCGGTCGGTGAGAACTGGGCGCACACCCAGATCCGGTACTACGTCTACGCCTTCCTGTACGTGATCTTCGCGGTCGACGCGATCTACCTCTTCCCGTGGGCCACGGTGTTCGCCGCCGCCGGCTTCGGGGCGGCCACGCTGGTGGAGATGTTCGTCTTCATCGGCTTCCTCGCGGTCGGACTGCTCTACGCCTGGAAGAAGGGCGTCCTGGAATGGACGTGACGCACTCGCACGGGACGCCCGGCAACGGCCCCGTCCCGCTCGGCATCCCCGATCCGGCCCGCCCCGGCGCCGCCGTCGAACAGCGCCGCCTCGGCCCGCTGGCCCGGCTCGCCCCGGACCCGGTCAAGGTGGTGCTCAACTGGGGCCGCCGCTACAGCCTCTGGTGCTTCAACTTCGGACTGGCCTGCTGCGCGATCGAGTTCATCGCCGCGTCGATGGCCAAGCACGACTTCATCCGGATGGGTGTCATCCCGTTCGCGCCCGGCCCCCGGCAGGCCGACCTGATGATCGTCTCGGGCACCGTCACCGACAAGATGGCCCCCGCGGTCAAGCGCCTGTACGAGCAGATGCCCGAGCCGAAGTACGTCATCTCCTTCGGCGCCTGCGCCAACTCCGGCGGCCCGTACTGGGACTCGTACTCCGTCACCAAGGGCGTCGACCAGATCATCCCGGTCGACGTCTACGTGCCCGGCTGCCCGCCCCGGCCCGAGGCGCTGCTCCAGGGCATCCTCAAGCTGCAGGAGAAGATCGCCGCCGAGGACGTCCCGCAGCGCTACGCCCCGTCCGCCGACGCGCTGCGCCGCCCGCTGCGGTCCGCGCCGGACGCCACCGGGGAGGGGAAGCGGTGACCGACACCCCCGAGACGTCCGGGACGCCCGAGGTGCCCGGGACGCCCGCCGAGCCGGTGCCCGCGCCCGAACCGACCCCCGCCGAGCGGACCGCCGCGTCCGTCGGACCCTGGGCGAGCGCCACCGAGGCGTACGACCTGCTCACCGTCGACGTGCCCGCCGAGCACTGGACCGAGGCGCTCACCGCCGCCCGCGACGTCCTCGGCCTGGCCTTCCTGGACTGGCTGAGCGCCGTCGACGACCTCGAACGCGGCTTCGCCGTCTGCGCGCACCTGGCCGCGGTCGGCGGGCCCGGCGGCGTGCGCCGGCTGCTGCTGCGCACCCGGGTGCCGCGCGAGAGGGCCGTGCTGCCGACCGCCGTCGGGGTGTACGCCGGTGCCGCCTGGCACGAGCGGGAGACCCTGGAGATGTTCGGCATCGAGTTCACCGGCCACCCGCACCCCGTCACCCTGCTGCTGCCGGACGGCTTCGAGGGCCACCCGCTGCGCAAGGACTTCGTGCTGGCCGCCCGGGTCGCCAAGGACTGGCCCGGCGCCAAGGAGCCCGGCGAGTCCGCCGACCACGGCGGCCCGGCCCGGCGCAAGATGCAGCCCGCCGGCGTCCCCGACCCGAACGAGTGGGGCCCGCTCAAGGGCACCCTGCCGCCGGTCGCCGAGCGCCCCGCCCGCGGTGCGCGCGCCGCCGGAGCGGCCGGGGCCCGCGCGGCCGGAGCAGCCGGAGCAGCCGGGGTCGACCGCCCGCGCCGCGCCCGCAGCGTGGAGGCCGGCTCCGCGAGCCAGGCCGCCGCGCCCGACGCGGCGGCCGCGCCCGAGACCGCCCCGCCGGTGCGCGCCGACCGGCCGCGCCGCACCCGCAGCGTCGGCGAGGGATCGGTCAGCCAGGGCGGGCCCGAGGCCCCGGCCGAACGGCCCGAGGCCCCGCGGCGCACCGCCCGCACCCAGTCGTCCGACGCCCCCTGGCACGCGCCCGTACCGGCGCGGGACGGGAAACCGGAGCCCGAGCGGTCGGAGCGGCAACCCGCCGAGCAGCCCGAGCAGCCCACCGAACAGCCCGAACAGCCCACCGAGCAGCAGGACGGAGACGGCGCGTGAACCTCCTCGACACGCTGCTGCGCTGCGTCGGCACGCTGGTGGCGTTCCTGGTGCTGCCGCTGGTGGTCGGCCAGGCCGAGCACAAGGTGATGGCGCACATGCAGGGCCGGCTCGGCCCGATGTACGCGGGCGGGTTCCACGGCTGGGCGCAACTGGTCGCCGACGGCGTCAAGTTCGTCCAGAAGGAGAACATCGTCCCGGCGGGCGCCGACCGGAAGGTCTTCCAACTGGCCCCGGCCGTCGCGCTGCTGCCCTACCTGCTGGTGCTGCTGGTGATCCCGGTCGGCCCGGACGGGATGGTCGGCCAGGTGGTCGACGCGGGCATCTTCTTCGTGCTGGCCGTGATGGGCGTCGGCGTGCTCGGCTCGCTGATGGCGGGCTGGGCGTCGGCCAACAAGTTCTCGCTGCTGGGCGCGCTGCGCACGGCCGCGCAGCTGATGTCGTACGAGCTGCCGATGCTGCTGGCCGCCGCCTCGGTGGCGATGGCGGCGGGCACCGTCTCGCTGCCCGGCATCGTGGACGCCTTCCACTGGTGGTGGGTGCCGTGGCAGCTGATCGGCGCCTTCGTGTTCTTCACGGCCGGCCTGGCCGAGCTGCAGCGCCCGCCGTTCGACATGCCGGTGGCCGACTCGGAGATCATCTTCGGCGCGTACACCGAGTACACCGGCCTGCGCTTCGCGCTGTTCCTGCTCTCCGAGTACGCGGGCATCGTGGTGCTCTGCGGCCTGACCACGGTGCTGTTCCTGGGCGGCTGGCACGGCCCGTTCGAAGACGGCCTCGGCTGGCTGTGGACGCTGGTGAAGACCTTCGCGCTGGCCTTCGTGGTGCTCTGGCTGCGGGTCACCTACCCGCGGCTGCGCGAGGACCAGCTGATGCGCTTCGCGTGGACCGGCCTGATCCCGCTCGCCCTGGTCCAGCTCGCCCTGACCGGCATCATCAAGGTGGCGATCTCGTAATGGGAATTCCCGGCTCCGGCCTGGCCAAGGGCCTGGCCGTCACCATGCGCACGATGATGCGGAAGACCGTCACCGCGCAGTACCCCGACGTGCAGCCCGACCTGCCGCCGCGCAGCCGCGGCGTGATCGCGCTGCTGGAGGAGAACTGCACGGTCTGCATGCTGTGCGCCCGCGAGTGCCCGGACTGGTGCATCTACATCGACTCCCACAAGGAGACGCTGCCCGCCGCCGACCCGAACGCCCGCGCCCGCACCCGCAACGTGCTGGACCGCTTCGCGATCGACTTCTCGCTCTGCATGTACTGCGGGATCTGCGTCGAGGTGTGCCCGTTCGACGCGCTGTTCTGGTCCCCGGAGTTCGAGTACGCGGAGACCGACATCCGCGAACTCACCCACGAGCGCGAGCGGCTGCGCGAGTGGATGTGGACCGTCCCGCCGCCGCCCGCGCACGACGCCGCGGCGGAGGAGCCCAAGGAGATCGCCATGGCCCGCAAGGCCGCCGACAAGCTGGCCGCCGCAGCCGCGGCGGCAGCCGCCGCCGAGGAGGGTGGGGAGAGTTGAGCACCCTGCTGGCCGCGGCGGGCTCGCTGGAGCCCGCCGCGCGCTCGTACCTCTCGCCGACCGGGCAGGAGATCGTCTTCCTGCTGGTCGGTGTGCTCGTGCTCGGCGCCGCCGTGGTCTCGGTGACCACCCGCCAACTGGTGCACGCCGCGCTGTGGCTGGTGGTCGCGCTGGGCGGGCTCGCGGTCGAGTTCCTGCTGCTGACCGCCGAGTTCGTGGCCTGGGTGCAGGTGCTGGTGTACCTGGGCTCGGTGATCGTGCTGGTGCTGTTCGGCCTGATGCTGACCCGCGCCCCGATCGGCCGCTCCCCGGACGCCGACTCCGGCAACCGCCCGGCCGCGCTCGCGGTCGGCGCAGCCTCCGCCGCCACCCTGGTCACCCTGGTCGTCGACGCGTTCCGCTCGTCCTGGATCGACCTGGGCGGCGCGGCCGGCACCACCCGGCTCACCGGCGAGTACCTCTTCTCGCACTGGGTGCTGCCGTTCGAGGCGCTGTCGGTGCTGCTGCTGGCCGCCCTGGTCGGCGCGATCGTGCTCTCCCGCACCGGGGACGGCCGGACGAAGCCGCGGGCCGGGAAGCTGCGCACCGGCCCGACGAAGCAGAAGGAGCGCTGAGGTGCACCTCGCCTACCCCGCCGTCCTCGCCGTGCTGCTGTTCAGCGTCGGCGTGTACGGCGTGCTCGCCCGGCGCAACGTCATCCTGGTGCTGATGTCGGTCGAGCTGATGCTCAACGCCGTCAACCTCAACCTGGTCGCCTTCGACGTCTGGCTGCGCGACACCCTGCACGCCGGACAGGCGCTCACCCTGTTCACCATCACCATCGCCGCCGCCGAGATCGGCCTCGGCCTGGCGATCGTGCTGCTGGTCCACCGCACCCGCCGCACCGCTGCCGTCGACGGGGTCACCGCGCTCGGCGACCGCCACGAGGCGGACACCGAGGAGGTCGCCCGATGAACCTCGCGCTGCCGATCCTCGTCCCCGTGCTGCCCGCGCTCGGCGCCGCGGCCGGCCTCGCCACCGGCCGCCGCCACCCCGGCCTGGCCCGCCCGCTGGCGGTGCTGCCGGTCGCGGTCTCCGCCGTGCTCGCCCTGGTCACCGCCCTCCAGCTGGGCACCGGCGCCACCCTGGACGCCGCCACCCGGCTCGCCCCCACCGGCGGCCCGGAGATCTCGCTCGCCCTGCACCTGGACGGCTTCTCCTCGCTGATCTCGGTGCTGGTCGGCCTGGTCGCCACCTGCGTGCAGGTGTACTCGACCGCGTACCTGAAGGACGACCCGCGCTACCCCTCGTACGCGGCCCTGGTCTCGCTGTTCACGGCCGCGATGTTCCTGGTCGTCTACTCCGGCGACCTGATCGTGCTGCTGGTCGGCTGGGAGGTGATGGGCATCTGCTCGTACTTCCTGATCGGCCACCACTGGGAGACCGCCGACGCCCGCAGCGCCTCGCTGAAGGCGTTCCTGGTCACCAAGCTCGGCGACGTGCCGTTCCTGTTCGGCCTGTTCCTGCTCGGCGCGGACGCCGGCACCTTCCGGATCACCGAGGTGCTGCGCACCGCCGCCGACGGCGGGCTCGACCACCCGACGCTGATCGCGCTGCTGCTGCTCGCGGGCGTGGCCGGCAAGAGCGCCCAGTTCCCGCTGCACACCTGGCTGCCGGACGCGATGGCCGGCCCGACGCCGGTCTCCGCGCTGATCCACGCCGCCACCATGGTCGCCGCCGGCATCTACCTGGTCGCCCGGCTGCTGCCGGTCTTCCTGCTGTCCTCCGCCGCGCTGCTGGTGCTGGCCGTGATGGCCGCCGTCACCATGGTCGGCTCCGCGCTGTGCGCGCTCGCCCAGGACGACCTCAAGCGCGTCCTCGCCTACTCCACCGTCGGCCAACTCGGCTACATGGCCGGGGCGCTGGCCGCCGGCGACCGGCAGGCCGCCGTCTTCCACCTGGTCGCGCACGGCGCGTTCAAGGCGCTGCTGTTCCTCACCGCCGGCGTGGTCATCCACGCCGCGCACACCAACTCGATCAGCGCGATGTCCCGGATCGACGGCCTGCGCCGCCGCGTCCCCGACGCCTACTGGACGATGGGCATCGGCCTGGTCGCCCTGGTCGGCCTGCCCCCGTTCGCGGGCTTCTTCTCCAAGGAGTCGGTGCTCACCGCCGCCGAGCACGCCGCCCACGGCGAGGCCCTCACCGGCACCCTGGGCCCCGCCTCGGCCGTCCCCGCCGCCGCGGGCTGGACGGTCCTGGTCGCCGGACTGCTCACCGCCCTGCTCACCGCCGCCTACGCCACCCGGCTCTGGCTGGTCGCCTTCCACACCGGGCCGGCGGCCCCGGTGGCCGCCCCCGCCGACGCCCCGTACTCCCCGGAGATCGACGAGGCCGACCCGGCGCACGCCGAACCCGCCGCGATGCGCTGGCCGCTGTGGGTGCTGGCCGTGCCCACCACGGGCTTCGGCCTGCTCGGGCTGCGCACCGACTGGCTGCCCCGGCTGCTCGACGGCGAGAGCCTGCGCCCCGGCACCGAGACCATGGTGCTCGGCACCGGCGCCGCCCTGATCGGCCTGCTGCTCGCCTACGCCGCCTGGCGCACGGCCGGCACCCGGGCCGCCGCCGGACAGCCCGCCACCGACCCCGGACGCCTGCTGCTCGGCCCGCTGCACGGGCCCGCCCGGCACGGCTTCGGCGTCGACCGGCTCTACACCGCGCTGTTCGTCCGGCCCACCGCGGCCGCCGCCCGGCTGGTCCGGTTCCTGGACCGCGCCGTGGTGGAGACCTACGTGCGCGGCGCCGGCGCCGCCCCCGGCTGGCTCGGCCGCGCCGTCCGCTTCGCCCAGACCGGCAACGCCCAGGGCTACCTGAGCGCGCTGCTGGCCGGAGCCGTCCTGCTCGCCGTCCTGGTGGCGGTCGGCTCATGACCCGCCCCCACCTCCCCGTCCCGGCACGCCCTTGGAGCCCCCGATGAACGCGGTCCTCATCGCCCTCCTGGCCCTGCCGCTGCTCGGCGCCGCCCTGACGCTCGCCCCGATCGGCGACCGGCGGGCGCTGCACCTCGGCACCGCCGTCACCGGCGCCACCCTGCTGCTGGCGGTCGCCCTCGCCGCGGGCTTCGACCACGACGACCCGAGCCGGATGCAGGCCGTCACCGACGTCTCCTGGATCCCCGCGCTGGACGTCCGGCTGCACCTGGGCACCGACGGGATCTCGCTGCCGCTGCTGGTGCTCACCGCGCTGCTCACCTTCCTGTGCGCGCTGTACTCGGTGAAGAAGCTCCCCGCGGGCCCCGGCGGCCGGGCCTTCACCGGCCTGCTGCTCCTGCTGGAGACCGGCATGCTGGCCACCTTCGCGGTGCTCGACCTGGTGCTGTTCTTCCTGGCCTTCGAGATCGTGCTGATCCCGATGTACTTCCTGATCGCGCGCTGGGGCAGCGGGAAGAAGACCGCCGCCGCCAACCGGTTCATCCTGTACACCCTGCTCGGCTCCGCCGTGATGCTGCTCGGCTTCCTGCTGATCGGCGTCAAGGCCGGCACCTTCGACATGGTGGAGCTCGCCGACGCGCACGGCTCCGGCCTGTCGCACACCACCCAGCTGATCGCCGCGCTGGCCATCCTGATCGGCCTCGCCGTGAAGGCCCCCGCCTGGCCGCTGCACTCCTGGCTGCCCGACGCGCACACCGCCGCCCCCACCGCGGGCTCGGTGCTGCTGGCCGGCGTGATGCTCAAGATGGGCACCTACGGCCTGGTCCGGGTGCTGCTGCCGGTCGTCCCCGACGGCACCGCGACCTTCGCCCCCTACCTGGGCGCGTTCGCCGCCGTCGGCATCGTCTACGGCTCGCTCGCCTGCCTGGCCCTGGCCCGGCCCGGCGCCAAGGGCGACCTGAAGCGGCTGATCGCGTACTCCTCGGTCGGCCACATGGGCTTCGTGCTGCTCGGCATCGCCTCGCTCACCCCGACCGGCCTGAACGGCGCGCTGTTCGCCAACATCGCGCACGGCCTGATCACCGGCCTGCTGTTCTTCGTGGTCGGCGCGGTCAAGGACCGCTACGGCACCGCCGACCTCGACACCCTCGCCGGGGCCACCGGCGCCGCCCTCTACGGCCGCGCCCCGCGGATCGGCGCGCTGCTCGCGTTCGCCGCCGTCGCCAGCCTCGGCCTGCCCGGCCTGGCCGGGTTCTGGGGCGAACTGCTCGCCATGTACGGCGCGTTCGACCCGGCCGCCGGGCTCTCCCGGCCCGCGTTCGTCACCTACATGGCGCTGGCCGGACTCGGCACCCTGCTGACCGCCGGCTACCTGCTGGTCGTGGTCAAGCGGGTCTGCATGGGCGACCCGGAGCAGCCCGCCCCGGTCACCGAGCTGCCCGACCTCAAGGGCTACGAGGCCGCCAGCTGGACGCCGCTGGCCGCGCTCACCCTGCTCGCGGGCCTGTGGCCGGCCCTGCTCCTCGGCCTCTCCGACCCGGCCGTCAAGCACCTCCTCGGAGGCGGCTGATGACCACCGCTCACGACCTGGGGCAGCCCCTCATGACTCCGCTCGCCGTCGCCGACCCGGGCGGCCTGATCCAGTCCGTCGACTGGGTGGCCGTCGCCCCGCCGCTGATCGCCGCGCTCGCCGCCCTCGCCGTGCTGGTCGCCGACCTGTTCCTGCCCGAGGCCCGCAAGCGCCTGCTCGGCTGGCTGAGCGCGGCCGGACTGCTGGCCGCGCTGGCCGCGCTGATCCCGCTGGTCGGCGACACCCGCTCGACGTTCTGCTTCAAGAGCCCCGGCGGCGGCTGCTCCTACACCGCCGACCACTTCGCGCTCGCCTTCCAGCTGCTGGTGCTGGGCGGCGCGCTGCTGACCGTGCTGCTCTCGCTGCACGCCGTCGAAGAGGACGCCCTCCCCGGCGGCGAGTACTGGTTCCTGCTGCTCTCCTCCGCCTGCGGCGCCGCCCTGCTGCCCGCCGCCCGCGACCTCGCCACCCTGGTGATCGCCCTGGAGGTGGCCACCCTGCCCGCGTTCGCGCTGGTCGGCCTGCGCCGGGACGGCCGGGGCGCGGAGAGCGCGCTCAAGTTCTTCCTCTCCTCGGTCACCGCGACCGCCGTGATGCTGCTCGGCGTCAGCTTCGTCTACGCCGCCGCCGGAACGATCCAGCTGCAGGGCGTCGCCGACGGGCTGGCCCACGCCCCCGGCCAGTTGAAGCCGCTCGCCGAGGCGGGCGCGGTGCTCACCCTGGTCGGCTTCGCGTTCAAGGCCGCCGCCGTCCCGTTCCACTTCTGGGTCCCCGACACCTACGTCGGTGCCCCGCTCCCGGTGGCCGGCTACCTCTCGGTGGTCGGCAAGGCGGCCGGCCTGTCCGGCCTCGCCCTGGTCACCACCGTCGCCTTCCGCCCGTACGGCCACACCTGGGGCCTGGTGCTGGCGGTGCTCGCCGCGCTCACCATGACGGTCGGCAACGCGGCCGCGCTGCGCCAGCGCACCGACACCCGGCACGGGGCGGTCCGGCTGCTGGCCTGGTCCTCGGTCGGCCAGGCCGGCTACCTGCTGGTGCCGCTGGCCGCCGCCGGGTACGCGGGCTCGGACGGGCCGCTGGGCGCGACCGTGGCGTACGCGCTGATCTACGGCCTGGTGAACCTCGGCGCGTTCGGCGTGGTCGCGCTGGTCGGCGGCTCCGGGCGGCTGGACGGCTTCCGCGGCCTGGCCGGGCGCAACCGGTGGGCGGCGTTCGCGCTGGCGTTCTTCCTGCTCTGCCTGGCCGGCCTGCCGCCGGGCGTGGTGGGCCTGTTCGGCAAGGTCGTGGTGTTCCGCTCGGCGGTGGACGCTGGCCTGGGCTGGCTGGCCGTGGTGATGGCGGTGAACGTGGTGATCGCGCTCGCCTACTACCTGAAGTGGACCGCGCTGCTGTTCGCGCCCGCCGAGACCGAGTCCGAGTCCGAGCCCGCGTCCGGGTCCGCGCCCGCCCCGGAGGCCCCCGGCCCGCGCCGCGTCCCGGCCCCGCTGACCGCCGCGCTGAGCCTGGCGGCGGCCGGAGCGGTGGTGCTCTCGGTGGCTCCGCAGCTGGTGCTGAGGGTGGTGTCGGGCAGCCTGTTCTGAGCCGTGGTCGAATGCCGGGGGGAACGAACCGACCGGTTCGCCGCGTTGATCCCGGCAGAGGGAGGCGGCTCCACGGCTTCCACCGGCACCACAGGAGGGCCCCGCAGTGCACAGCCACCACAACGGATTGCGGACGGCCGTCCTGCTGGGCGGCCTGTCCGCACTGGTCCTGGTGATCGGCGGTCTCTTCTTCGGCCGCACCGGGCTGCTGGTGGCGCTGCTGGTCGCGGTCGGCACCAACGCCTACGCGTACTGGAACAGCGACAAGCTGGCGCTGCGCGCGATGCGGGCCCGCCCGGTCAGCGAGATCGAGGCGCCGCAGCTGTACCGGATCGTCCGCGAGCTCTCCACCTCGGCCCGCCAGCCGATGCCCCGGCTGTACATCTCGCCCACGCCCGCGCCGAACGCCTTCGCCACCGGCCGCAACCCGCGCAACGCGGCGGTCTGCTGCACCGACGGCATCCTGCAGCTGCTGGACGAGCGGGAGCTGCGCGGCGTCCTGGGCCACGAGCTGAGCCACGTCTACAACCGGGACATCCTGATCTCCTCGGTGGCGGGCGCGCTCGCCTCGGTGGTGATGTTCCTGGTGAACTTCGCCTGGCTGATCCCGATCGGCCGCTCGGACGACGACGACGGCCCGGGCCTGGTCGGCATGCTGGCGATCATGATCCTGGGGCCGGTCGCCGCCGGCCTGATCCAGCTGGCCGTCAGCCGCTCCCGCGAGTACCAGGCGGACGCCGACGGGGCCCGGATCACCGGCGACCCGCTGGCCCTGGCCAGTGCCCTGCGCAAGCTGGACGCCGGTACCCAGCGGCTCCCGCTGCCGCCCGAGCCGCAGTTGCAGACCGCCAGCCACATGATGATCGCCAACCCGTTCCGGCCCGGCGAGCGCGGCGCGAAGCTGTTCTCCACCCACCCGCCGATGCGCGAGCGGATCGCCCGGCTGGAGCGGATGGCCGGGCACTGACCTCTTCGGGCGAGCCTGCGGCGAGCGTCCGCCGGGCGCCCCCGCCCCGCTGGTAGGGCTGAACGCACTGACCAGTCCGAGGCCGGAGGTGCGGTGCGGTGACCATGCTGCCGAGCGATGCCGAACTGGGCGGCCCGTCCGGCCCGCCCGTCCCGCAGCAGCCCCCGCGCCGCCGCTTCGGCCGGGCCTCCCGCCCGCGCCGGGGCCGGGCGCTGGTGGTGTGGCTGACCACCACCGACCACAAGCAGATCGGCACCCTCTACCTGGTCACCTCGTTCGCCTTCTTCCTGCTCGGCGGGGTGCTGGCGCTGGTGATGCGGGCCGAGCTGGCCCGCCCGGGGACGCAGATCCTCTCGAACGAGCAGTTCAACCAGGCGTTCACCATGCACGGCACGATCATGCTGCTGATGTTCGCCACCCCGCTGTTCGCGGGCTTCGCCAACTGGTTCATGCCGCTGCACATCGGCGCCCCCGACGTCGCGTTCCCGCGGCTGAACGCCTTCGCGTACTGGCTGTACCTGTTCGGCTCGCTGATCGCGGTCGGCGGCTTCCTG
This sequence comes from Kitasatospora saccharophila, assembly GCF_039529925.1. Classification (NCBI taxonomy): domain Bacteria; kingdom Bacillati; phylum Actinomycetota; class Actinomycetes; order Kitasatosporales; family Streptomycetaceae; genus Kitasatospora; species Kitasatospora saccharophila. The sequence continues at coordinate 82,844 of NZ_BAAANS010000025.1, forward strand.
ACCCCGAACGGCGCGGCGGACTTCGGCTGGTTCGCCTACGCGCCGCTGAACAGCGCCGTGCACTCGCCGGGCGTCGGCGCCGACATGTGGATCATGGGCCTGGCCTTCTCCGGGTTCGGCACCATCCTCGGTTCGGTCAACTTCATCACCACCGTGGTCTGCCTGCGGGCGCCCGGCATGACCATGTTCCGGATGTCGATCTTCACCTGGAACGTGGTGCTGACCTCGGTCCTGGTGCTGATGGCCTTCCCGGTCCTCGCGGCCGCGCTGCTCTGCCTGGAGGCGGACCGGAAGTTCGGGGCGCACGTCTTCGACCCGGCCAACGGCGGGCCGATCCTGTGGCAGCACCTGTTCTGGTTCTTCGGGCACCCGGAGGTGTACATCATCGCGCTGCCGTTCTTCGGCATCGTCACCGAGATCCTCCCGGTGTTCTCCCGCAAGCCGGTGTTCGGCTACTCCGGCCTGATCGGCGCCACCATCGCCATCGCCGGCCTGTCGATCACGGTGTGGGCGCACCACATGTTCGTCACCGGGCAGGTGCTGCTGCCGTTCTTCTCGTTCATGACCTTCCTGATCGCGGTGCCGACCGGCGTGAAGTTCTTCAACTGGGTCGGCACCATGTGGCGCGGTTCGCTCTCCTTCGAGACGCCGATGCTCTGGTCGGTCGGCTTCCTGGTCACCTTCCTGTTCGGCGGCCTGACCGGCGTGCTGCTGGCCTCGCCGCCGATCGACTTCCACGTCTCGGACTCGTACTTCGTGGTCGCGCACTTCCACTACGTGGTGTTCGGGACGGTGGTCTTCGCGATGTTCGCGGGCTTCTACTTCTGGTGGCCGAAGATGACCGGGCGGATGCTGGACGAGCGCCTCGGGAAGATCCACTTCTGGACGCTGTTCGTCGGCTTCCACACCACCTTCCTGGTCCAGCACTGGCTGGGCGCCGAGGGGATGCCGCGCCGCTACGCGGACTACCTGGCGAGCGACGGCTTCACCACCCTGAACACCGTCTCGACCATCGGGTCCTTCCTGCTCGGCCTGTCCACCCTGCCGTTCCTGTACAACGTCTGGCGGACGGCCAAGTACGCGCCCGGGGTCGGGGTCGACGACCCGTGGGGCTACGGCCGCTCGCTGGAGTGGGCGACCTCCTGCCCGCCGCCGCGGCACAACTTCACCACCCTGCCGCGGATCCGCTCCGAGTCCCCGGCCTTCGACCTGCACCACCCGGACGTCGCCGAGTTCGACCGGCTGCAGAACGACCCGCGCTGACGCCGCCCGGGCTCCGCTCGGGCGCCCTGCTCGACATGCGATGTCCGTTTCGCGGTGATAGGAATCGTTTCGTCCCTACGCCGTTCGAGGCGCGGGGACGTTCCGTCTGACTGCGCGCGGGATCGGAGCGTCATGGACAACTATCCGCTGCTCGACATCTTCTGGACGATGCTGGAGCTGTTCCTCTGGATCCTCTGGTTCTTCCTGCTGTTCAAGATCATCACGGACATCTTCCGCAGCGAGGACATGGGCGGCTGGGGCAAGGCGGGCTGGACGATCTTCGTGATCCTGCTGCCGTTCCTCGGCGTGCTGGTCTACCTGATCGCCCGCGGCGGCTCGATGCACCAGCGGGACGCCGACCAGGCCAGGAGGGCGGACGCGGCGTTCCAGGACTACGTCCGCAGGGCGGCGGGCACCGGCGGCGGCACCACCGGCGGCGGCACCACCACCGGGCACGTGGAGGACCTGGCGAAGTTGGCCGACCTCAAGAACAGCGGCGCGCTGTCCGAGGAGGAGTACCAGCGGGCCAAGGACAAGCTGCTCGCCTGACGCCCGCCCGGAACGACGGGAGGCCCGCCCCCGCGGCGGGCCTCCCGTCGTTCCCGTTCGGGCCCGAGCGCTTGGACCCGCCCGCCACCCCGCCCGCCACCCCGGCCGAACGCCGGGTGAACGAGCGGCCCTGACCGCCCCTCAGCCCGCTCCCGCCACCCCCGCCCCCGCTTCCGTCACACCCCTGCCACAGTGCAGCGCCGCCACCTGCCACCGGTGGCCCGGGTGTGCGAGCCTGGAGGCATGAAGCTGGTCAACTTCCTGCTCAACGTCATCTGGCTGCTGTTCTGCGGCCTGTGGATGGCGATCGGCTACGCGCTCGCCGGGATCATCTGCTTCGTCCTGATCGTCACGATCCCGTTCGGGACCGTTCCTCGGCGCTCAGCATCACGCGGGGGTCGACCCGCCCTTCGATTCGCATAGGCGGCAGCAGTTCCACCGCGGGGAGCGGTACCCGCTCGGCCTCCGCGAGTGCTGCGTCAACCCTCGCCCAGGAGCCTTGTGCCACCCACTCGTTGAAGTGCTTCGAGGCCGTGCTCGTCGAGCCGTACGCTTCGCGGAGCAGCGGCCACGCGACGCCGGTGCGGGCCTTGGCGAAGATCGCGTCGACCGAGCTGCGGACCCGGTCGCGGCGGCCGGCGGGGAGCAGGGGGGAGACCAGCGCCCACTGCTCGTCCGACAGGTCGGCGGCCGGAACGTCCACCCCGGCGGACCGGTACCAGGACTGCACGGTGCAGGCATGGCCACCGGCCCGGACCGGCACCGGGCCCTCGATGAACACCTTCACCTCCAGCAGGCCCAGCACTTCGCTCTGCTCCTCCAGCGTCATGTCCACCAGCTGATGCTGCGCCAGGTTCGCCAACGCCTTCAGGTCGCGGGCCCGGCGGTCGGACTCCTCCACCTCGGCCAACCACGCGGCGGCCTCGGCGCGCATCTCCTCCAGCTGCTGCAACTCCTCGTTCAGGGCCGCCGTCGCGGCGGCGATGGCGTCGGCGGACTGCTGCTGCTTCGCGGAGGCCACGATCACGGCGGTGATGGACGCCTTCATGGACTCGATCTGCCGGTCGAGGCCGGCGATCCGCTCGGCGTGTGCCTCCTGGTCGCCGTCGGACATGCCGACCCACTCGGCGGCCAGTTCCTCCAGCTTCCGCGAGTCGCCGAGCAGGGCTACGACCTCGGACCAGACGCGCTGCTCAACCGTCCCAGCGTCCAGGTACGAGCAGGCGCAGACCGGCCGGTAGGGCAGGGAGCCGGCCTTGCCGCCGCACCGGTAGTTGCGGTGGCCGTACGGGAGGGACTCGCGGCTGATCCCGGTGTACCGGGCCCCGCAGAGGCCGATCAGGCGGCCGCTGAGCGGGTAGACCGCCCGGTTGCGGCCGCTGGTCCGCGCGCGGGCCGCCACCTTCCGGCGGAGCGTGGCGGCTTCGTCCTCGGACAGGACGCGGGGCAGCGAGATGCTGACCGACTCGCCCCACAGCGGCCGGCCCTCGGCATCGGTCTTGGCGTGCGCGCCGCGGAAGACCAACTCGGCGTCCAGCACCGCGCGGGACATGATCCGGTCGCGGAGGTTCGCCGCCGACCAGGGGCGCCCCGAACGGCAGGTGACGCCTTCCGCGTTGAGGCGGACGGCGACCTGGCGCAGGTTCAGCCCGTCGATCACCACCATGTCGTGGACGCGGCGCACGACCTCGCTCTCGGCCTCGTCGACGACCAGGTGCGACGCGCCCTTGATGCCCTTGTCCGCGATCCGGTAGCCGTACGGGGGCCGGCCGCCGACGTGCGGGGAGCCGGGGTCCTGGGCCTTCTCCTGGAGGCCGCCCTGGGTGCGGGACCGGATGTTCTCCCACTCGGTCTCGGCGTAGTCGGCCTCGCGCCGCATCTGCGCCCGGCCCTCAGGGGTGGTGTTGTCGATGTTCCGGTTGGTGATCGCGACGAAGATCCCCACGTCCTCCAGCGCCCAGACCCAGCGCCAGAAGGCCCGGCCGACCCGGCCGATGCGGTCGCCCTTCTCCACCACGACGACGTCGAACGCGTCGAGCTTCGCCTGCTCCATCAACCGGTCGAAGTCCGGGCGCTCGCCCATCTCCTTGGAGCCGGACACGCCTTCGTCCTTGAAGGTGCCGACGTGGTCCCAGCCCTTGCCCGCGATGTGACGGCTGTTCTTGCGGCCCTGGCTGGCGATGCCGTAACCGAGCTTCTGCTCCTCGGTGCTCACCCGCAGGTAGTCCACGGCGCGGAGGGCGCGCGGCCGGGTGATGCGGGTGACCGTGTCGGTGGCGGTCCGTATGTGTGTGCTTGGATTCGGCACGTCGACTCCTGAACAGTCGGCCGGCCCCGGGACGGTTGCAGCCGTCGCCGGGGCACTCGATGTGGGGTGAGGGTAGGCGAATTACTCGCGGCTCGCCGCGGTTTCCGGGCGGGCGGGAGCCGTTGTGGTGCGCGGACCGAACAGCAGGCGCAGGAGGCGGGTGCGCTCGGCCGGGGTCAGGCCGCTTCCCGGTGCCCAGATCACGGAGACGGTGGGACGGTGGGCGCACACGGGGGCGGGGGCGCGCTTCGGCTGGGGAGGGCAGGTGTTGGTGATGGGGCTCCTCGGGTAGCGGGGGAGTGGGAGGTGGCAGGCATCGACGCGGTCGGTTCGCGCGATGGGGGTGGAGGAACGGCGTCGGGTGATGGACGGACGGCAGGCTTCCTTACGGGGCTGCCGGGCGGTGGTGCGACTCAGTTTCCGGGCGTCTGCCCCGACTGCTGCTGAGCCTGCTGGAACGCCGGGTACCGGAGGAAGACCATGGGGCTTTCCCGGACGGGTCCGTGACGACGGTTCTCCTCAGTGAGGGCACGGGCGATGCGGCTGTTCAGCTCCTCGGCGTGCTGGGGGAACATGGCGCAGTACTGGTCGACGAGCTTGAAGGCGTTGCCGGTGCTCTTCATCAGGTCGAGCAGTCTGCGGTACATGTCGAGCACGACATCGGTGACCTCGGCGATGTGCTTGTCGGAGGAGGAAGCGGGCGGGCCGAGGAACTCCTCCAGCGTGAGGCCGAAGACCTTGGCGAACCCGATCGCCTCGTCCAGGTTGATCCGCCGGCGAGGTTCGCCGCTCTCGATCCGCCAGACCGAGGACTGGTTCATCGGGTAGCCGGCGGCGGTCATGCGCTTGGCGAGCTCGCCGGTGCTCCAGCCCAGGTACTCGCGTTCCAGGCGGACCCGTTCGGCGGCGTGCTCCTCGCTGAGCGGGGGAGTCGTCGGGGCGTCGTTCGGCGCTTCTGGCTGGTCGGGCATTTGATTCACCTCGCATCAGGATTCGATCGTCCTTGCATGAGCGACCGATCGCATGCTAGCTTGATGCGTGTCGCATGGCAAGTAGATGCGAAAAGAATCGTTGCCGAGTCCCTGGAGCCACCCACGACCACCGCCGCACCGATATCCCCCACTCGCGTTCCACTCCGCGCGGGCGCCGTTCGCGTCGCGTCCGGTGACCGCCTTGCCGTCGTCCTGATCGGGGCGGCAGGGTTCGCCCTGTCCTTCGACGCGCTGCAGCAGGTGGCCGTCGCCGTCCACGTGCGCGGCCCGTTGACCTACGTCTTCCCGGTGACCCTCGACGGCTTCATCGCCTACGGAGTGCGCGCCCTGCTGGTGCTGCGCGCTGCGCCCCGGACGGCCCGTGCCTACGCCTGGGCCCTGTTCGCCGGCGCGACCGCCGCCAGCGTGTGGGCCAACGCCCTGCACGCCGTACGCCTGAACCACCTGCCTCTTCGGGCTGGAGGGCTCCGGCTCGGCGACAGCGCGGTCGCCGTCCTGTCCGCCGTCTCCCCGCTGGCGCTCGGGGGTGCCGTCCACCTCTACATCCTCATCGCCCGCTACGCCCCCACTGCAGGGCGGTCGTTCGGAGGCGCCCACACCGAGTCTGGGCGGGTGGTCCCCGTCCAGCACGGGACCGGTCCGTCCGCCGGACCGGTCCGTGGTCCGTCCGCGAGTGCCGTCCCCGTCCCGGACTCAGGGGCGGTGGGGCCGCTCGGCATCGAAGCCCGGACGGACGGAGGCCCGCCGCAGGCCGACGAGCGGACCGCTGGCGATGCCGGTCCGGCCCGACGAACGGGTCGGCCGCCGGGCGCCTCGATGGAGAAGCTGCTGGAGGTCAGCCGACCGGCGGTCCGGGCGCACGGCCGTCCGAGCCGCGCAGTCGTCGAACGAGCGGTCCGCGAGGCCGGCCTCCCGCTCGGCAGCACCCGCTTCACGGCCCTCATGAAGGAACTCCGCAAGGAGTTCCGGGACGGCCCGGTCCGCCGCCGCCCGTCCGGCTGAGCCCGTTCCGGCGATTCCCGGGACAGTCCGGACCGTTCTCCGGACTTCTGCCGATCGGCAGAAGTCCGACCTGGCGCGGTCCGGCTCCCACTTCCACCGCGGACCGGACCGTCCGCGTCTCCTCGCCCGTCCGACCCCGGCCCTCCCATCCGGCACTTCCACGCCACGGCCGAGCCCCGAACACCCCAGCCCCGTCCACCCCCGTAACCGACGCTCCGGGAGCATCCCCTGACCGACACCCGTCCCGCACCGCACGAACCCGCCGACAACCCCGAGGCGTCGTCCGACCGCGGTGACATCACCGACCGCACCACCCCCGGCGGAGCAAGCGAGTGGCTGCGCCCGTCCTACGGACGGTCGCAGCCGCAGGCCCCCGAGGGCGGGGGCCCGCCGGTGACGCCGAGCGCGGCATCACCGGACCGGTACCGCGAGGGCGCGGCACCGGCGGAGGAGGAGCAGCCCACCGCAGCGACGCCCGCCGCCGTCCGCACTTCGAGCGCCGTGCCGTCGCCCGCTGTGCCGCGTGCCGTGCGCGCGACCGAGATCGCCGCGCTGCGCCGCAAGCCCAAGCGCCGCCAGCGCGACGCCGCGAACCTGAAGAACGCCAAGATCACGGTTCGGTTCAATCCCGACGAAGCCGCCGGCCTTCGTCGGCGTGCCGGGGAGCTGGGCGTCTCGGTGTCCGCCCTGATCGCCCGCAAGGCCCTGGCCGACGAGGGCAGCACCACCGTCTCGTGCGACGGGCAGCTGGACGCGGCGATCGAGGAGCTGGCCGCGCTGCGTCCGCAGGTCGCGGGCATCGGCCGGAACATCAACCAGATCGTCCGGGACGTCCACCGGGACGCCGCCCCGCCGCCCGGTCCGGTCCGTGACGCCTTCGCCGCCGCCACCGAACTGCTCGTCGCCGTCCGCACGGCGGTGGCTGGCATCGACCGGACGGCGATGCGGCTGGCGGGCGCGGGGCGCGGGTGATCAGCAAGGCGGTCCGCGGCAGCAACACCTTCGGCGCGCTCGCCTACCTGTACGGGCCGGGCCGGGCGAACGAGCACACCGCCCCGCACCTCGTCGCGTCCTGGGACGGCTTCGCCCCCGACCCCGGCCGCGACGACTCCGCGACCCTCCAGGAGCTGCGGGACGCCCTCGACCTCCACGTCGTCCGCTACGAAAGGAAGATCAGGAGCCACGTCTACCACCGGATCGTCCGCGCCGACCCGACCGACCGGATCCTCGACGACGAGGAGTGGGGCGACATCGCCCGGTGCCTGATGGCCGCCGCCGGCATCGCCCCCGACGGCGACCCGGACGGCTGCCGGTGGGTCGCGGTGCGGCACGCGGACGACCACATCCACATCCTGGCCACCACGGTGCGCGCCGACCTGCGGCAGGCCAACCTGCGCAAGGACCAGTACCGCGTCGAGGACGAGCTCACCACCGTCGAGCGCGAGTACGGGCTCAAGTGCCTCGCCGACACCCGCACCCGCGCCTACCGGGCCGCGGCCCCCAAGCGTGCCACCGGCGCGGAACTGCGCAAGGCCCAGCGTCAGGGCAGGGAGGCCAGCGAACGCGACCGGCTGCGGGTCGCGGTGCGCCGGGCGCTGGCCGGGGCCGCGAGCGAGGAGGAGTTCGCCGCCCGACTCGCCGCCCAGGGCGTGCTGCTGGGCGTGCGCCGGGCAGCGTCCGGGGACGTGACCGGCTACAAGTTCGCCCTCCCCACCGGCGACGGGGCCGGACCGGTGTGGTTCTCGGGGAGCAAGCTCGCCGCTGACCTCACCCGCCCGCGGATCCACGCCCGCTTCACCGTCGGCACCGACCCGCCCACCACCAGCTCACCAGCAGCGGTCCGCTACCGGGCCAGCGCCACCGTCGACCACGTCGCCCGCACCCTCCACGACGATCCCGCCCCCGCCGAGGTCGCCGCAGCGGTAAGTGGCGGCATCGAGGCCCTGGACGCCCTCGCCCTCACCAGCCCCGTCCTCTCCCGGAAGGAGATCAACCACGCCGCCCGCGCCCTCGAATACACCGCAGTCGCCCACACCCGCGCCGCCCGGGACGACCTGCGGGCGATGCGCTCCGCCGCCCGAGAGCTTCTCCACGCCGGGCCGGTCACCGGCCGGGGCGGCGAGGGGGCCGCCGCCGTCACGATCCTGTCCAGCCTGATCCTGCTCGCGATCGTCATCGCCGAGTGGCACGCCGCCCAGGGCCACCAGCGCCAGGCCGAGGCCGCCCGCACCGCGGCCGACCACCTGCGCACGGCGTACGGCCGACACGCCGCCCGCCCGGCAGCCCTGCTCGATGTCCAGGGGCAGCGGCTGCCTGCCCCGGTGCGTGATCGTCAGGAGGAGGCGGTGCGCCGCGCTCTGCCCGTCGACCAAGCCGCGCTGGTGCTTGCCGGGGAGGACTGGGCGGTGCTCGCCGCCACCCTCGCCGAAGCCGAGCAGGCCGGTCACGACCCCACCGCCCTGCTCGCCGACGCCGCTGGACGGCGGGAGCTCGCCAGCGCCGACTCGCCAGCGGCCGTGCTGACCTGGCGCGTCCGTCGCGACGCCCGGCTCCCCGCTCCCGCGCCCAGGGGCCGTACCGCCGCGGCCGCGTCCAGGACCACCAGCCGCGCCACCACCCCGCCGACGACAGCGGCAGTGCCTGCTTCGCCGGGGCCTTCGTCGCCCGACACGGCCCGCCGAGGCCGCTGACCGGAGCGGCATTCGCCCACCCCCACCCGCCGACCGGGCCCCCACCAGGTCGGCGGACGCCTCTGCCAGGCCGCCCCCAGGCCACCCTCATCCGCAAGGAGCCACGTGAAAGTCCACCCCCTCATCGCCGAGTTCCCCATGCTCAGCGAGGCCGAACTCCTCGGCCTCGCCGAGGACATCAAGACCAACGGCCAGTACGAGCCGATCCTCCTCGACGCCCACGGCACCCTCCTGGACGGTCGCAACCGGCTCGCCGCCTGCGAACTGGCCGGCGTCGAACCCCGCTTCACCACCTACCAGGGCGACGACCCGGCGCACCTGATCTGGATCTCCAACGCCCTGCGCCGCCAGCTCAACCAGGGCCAGCGCGCCATGATCCTCGCCAAGGCCCGTTCAGCTTCGAAATCCGTGGCGCGCGCCGACGCCGAAGGCTTCGGGATCAGCCCCGCGCGGCTGTCCCTCGCCACCACCGTGGTCGAGCACGCCCCCGCGCTCGTCGATCCGGTGATCAGCGGCGCGATGGGCCTGGACGCCGCCTACGAGCAGGCCCGCAAGAACAAGGCCGAGGCCAAGACCCGGCAGGCCCAGTACGACCGGCTCCGCGACCAGGCCCCCGACCTCGTCGGCCGCCTCGGTGAGGACGACCTCACGCTGGCCGAAGCCCTCGCCGAACTCGACCGCCGCCACGAGGAGGAGGAACTCCGCGCACACGTCCGCAGGATCGACGACCTACGCGCAGCCGATGGAGACCCCGGCCCCGGGCATGCCCGACTCGCGGAGGACGAGGAGATCGACTGGAACGAGGCCGGCCTGCGTGCCGACCGCTACCTCGCCCAGCGCCGGGAGCGCCTCCAGCAGGTGCAACAGGCCCTCCACCTGATCACCGACAACTGGAGCGGCCTCCTTCGCGTCGCCCACCACCCCGGCAGCGCTCTCACCCGCGAGGCCCTCGACAGCCTTGCCCCCGAAGCGCGTGCTCTCGCCGACCGGCTCATCGCTCGCGAAGCCGAAACCCCGTAGCACCGGCTGATGCACGGCCTGCGGTAGTCGTTGCGGCGGGGCCGGTCTCCGTCCGGAGAACCCGCTGTGGTTCTCCGGACGGGGCCGCCGGAATTTCGAGAGTAAACGGCAGGGTGACCGCTTCAAGCGGACCGTGGCACGATTTCGGTGTCGATTCGATGTCCTTCGCGGAGACCGGGAATCAACCGGCTGCCGGACGTCTTGTGGTGCTCGCGACCACTACCGATGCGAAGGGCACCGCATGACCGAATCTGCCGACCCCAGCCGTGACCAGCACCCTGGTCTGGTCCTCGCCGTCCCCCACCCCGGCCCCCTGGTCCTTCGCGGCGCGGTCCTCGCCTGTGCCGCGTGCGGCGCCGAACGGGATTGGCTACTCATCCATGTCCAGCCTGGGCTGGTCTTCGTTCGCTGCCGCTGCACCCATGAATGGCGCGAACACGACCTGGAGGCTGACCACGTCGCCGCTGCCCGGGGCGAGGGAGCTGGAGAACGCTCTTGGGAGAGCATCGAGCAGATGTATCGAGGGCTCGGCTACGACGGGCTCCTCGCGGGCACCTACTTCGGGTGAAGCCTTTCGGTCTCGTGGTTCCCGAGTGAAACCGGGGGCGATTTCCGCAGTAAGTTGGCCGGATTTCGGCTAATGGGAATGTGATGCTGGTCGCTCGCTGATCACGCCGATCTTCGGGCGAGCTTGTGCTACGTTCCGTGGTCCAATCGAAAATAGGCGACCCCGGCGGTGCTGGTAACACCCCGGGGTCCGGCAACAGGAGCGATCAACTCCCGATGCGTGTTCATCGTAGCGCCCACGCGCGCAATTTCACGGTGCTGCCCAACGCGATGCTGCAGTACCGGCAGTTGTCCTACACCGCCCGCGGCCTGCTCGCCGACCTTCTCTCGCGCCCTGACGGCTGGCGTGAGGACGGCCGCCACATGGCCGACACCAGCCCGCAGGGCCGGGGCGCCATCCGCAAGGCCCTGAAGGAGCTGACCGAGGCCGGCTTCTACCGGGTCGAGAAGATCCGGATGCCCGACGGCACGATCGTCACCGAGACCCACGTCTACGACACCCCGCAGCTCCCGCCGCTGCCGGGTGCCACCCGTCCGGTCTCCGGTGAACCGACCACCGGCGGTGCTGACGCCCTTCCAAAGGACCGGTACCAAGAACCCTCCCTCCCCACCGGCGCGGTGAGCGAAGAGACGGTCGCCGACGAGGCGACCGAGACGGAGGGCGGGCGGGAGGGCGACCAGCAGGAAACCGAGGACGCCCCGGCGCTGCCGGACGAGCGGACCCGCGCGGCGGTCGACACCCTGTTCCGGGTGATCCGCCCCGAGCCCCGCCTCCACCTCGGTGAGGCCGAAGCGCTTGCGCTCGCCCCGTTGGTAGCCGAGTGGCTGGAGCGCGGCGTAACCCATGTCGACCTCGCCCATGCCCTGTTGCCCGGCCTGCCGGCCCCGCTGCACTCCGCGGCAGCGGTGCTCCGCAACCGGCTTGAGCGCAAGATGCCGCCCGCCCAGGCCCCCGTGCGGTCAACAGCAGCTCGGTACGTCGAGTGCGCCAAGTGCCACGATCCGGTGCCCGCATCGGGCATCTGCCGCCCCTGCGCGGGCCTCGGAACCGTTCGCCCGCCCGCCGTTGGAGGCGGCGCAGCAGCGACCCGCGTCGGTGCTGCGCGGGTCCGGGAGGCGATGCGCTCCGTTGGGGCCGTGCAGCGGATCTGTCGGGAAAGGGCGGCCGTCGGCTGATGCGGCGAACGGCTTCGCGCCGCGCCGTGAGTTCGGAGCACTGCCGTCAGTGGGACTACGCTCAGCCGGCGGCGGCGGCGCGGTTGGTGGTGACGCGGCCCCAACTGCCGACGGTGAGGAGGATCTTCTCTTCACCTCCGCGGGCAGCCGTCGACGACCGTTCGCCTCACTCGCTCGGCTGGTGCCGGCCGAGATCGGAGAGCCTCCGGCCGGCAGTCGTCCCGATCCATTCGGCCAGGGTGCGGACGTCCCGGGCCTGTTGGACGGTCCAGGTTTCGAGGTCGCCTTGCGCGTCCAGGCGGACGAGCTGAGCGAGAACGGCCCGTACCTCTGCGCCGGTGGTGTCGGCCGAGACGTGCTGTGAGTGGGACATGACGTGGTCTCCGTCCGCCGGTGATTTTGCCGGACTCTCCCGCATATCGTTCGTCCCCGCCGGAGAACCACGATTCTGTCCCCAGGAAACCCCCGCTGAACTGCTGCGATGAGTTCCAGCCAGCCAGCCCGGGCCGCTCTTGACCGTACGGGCGGCCGCACACCGCAGACCGCGCCGCTGGCGCGTTCGCTTGGATCAGGGGAAGACGAGCTCGCGGAAGCGGTTGCGGAGGGTGCTGAGCGGTTCGCGGTCGCGGGTGAAGTAGAGCTTGTTGGTCAGCAGGACAGCCCAGGTGCCCTGCCCGGGGGAGACCCACAGGCCGGTGCCGGTGAAGCCGTAGTGCACCCAGACGTCCTCGGCCAGGCCGGTGCCGGGGGCGGGGTGCCAGAACAGGCCGCGGGCGGGTTCCAGGGGGCCGGTCCGGACGGTCAGGGACTCCTGCGTCCAGGCGGGGCCGAAGCCGGGCTTTCCTGGGTTGCTGGCGGGATCGAGCAGGTACTGGAGGAAGCGGGCGAGGTCGGCGGCGGTGGAGAAGGCGCCGGCGATGCCGCACACGCCGTTCAGGAGGCGGGCGGAGAAGTCGTGGGCGGTGCCCTTGAGGTGGGTGCCGGTGTCCTGGTCGAGTTCGGTGGGGGCGGCGAGGGCGGCCTGGTCGGCGGGCAGCGGGCCGAAGCGGGTGGCGTCCATCCCGAGGGGCTGCCAGATCCGGGTCTCGGCGAGGCGGTCGAGCGGCTGCTCGGAGAGGTGTTCGGCGAGGTAGCCGAGGACGAGGGCGGCCCGGTCGGTGTATTCGACGGCCTCGCCCGGTGGCCGGTGCAGGGCCTCGTGCAGGACGCCCGCGCGGATCTCGGCGGGGTCGGCGCCGTAGCGGTTCTTCAGCTGGGCCCGCAGCGGCAGCCCGGCGGTGTGGGTGAGCAGGTGGTGTGCGGTGGCCCGGCCCAGCGGGCGGCCGGTCACCTCGGGCCAGAAGTCGCCGAGCGGCTCGTCCAGCGGCAGCAGGCCGTCGTGCCACAGCGTGCCGACGGTGGACCAGACGGCGAGGATCTTGGTGAGGCTGGCGACGTCGAACAGGGTGTCCGGTCGCATGGCCTCGCCGGGGCGCGCCGGGTCGAGGACGCCCACGGCGCCGCTGGCCAGGGTGCCGGTCGCGTCGCCGACGGCCCACACTGCCCCGGGGTAGGTGCGGTCGCGGACGCCGTCGGCCAGGAGCCGGTGGATGCGGTCGGTGCTGGGTGTCATGGTCTCCCCGAATCACGGTGGACGTCCGCCCCGGTCAGCCTAGTGAGCCGACCGGGGCGGGGCGGGCTTCGGCGCGGGGCCGAGTCAGCGGAGCTGCGTGCCGAGGTCGGCCAGTGCGGCTGCGGTGGTGCTGAGCGGGTGGCGGGCCGCGTTCGTCCGGCCGGCCTCCCGCAGGGCGGGCAGCAGCGTGGGCGAGGTCCGCAACCGTTCCAGGTCGCGGGCGAGTGTGGCGGCGTCGGTGAAGTCGGTGGCCAGGGCGGAGCTGCCGAGGGCCTCGCGCAGGCCGGGGACGGGCTGGTAGAGGACGGGCAGGCCGCACGCCTGGGCCTCCAGGGCGACCAGGCCCATCGCCTCCAGGGTGGTGGAGGGCATGACGAGCGCGTCGTGCTCGGCGAACGCCTTCCACAGCTGGGGACGGCGGAGCCAACCCAGGTAGCGGACCGGGTGAACGGCTTGGCGGAGCGCGGGTCGGAGCGCGTCGAACTCCGCGCGCGGGGCGGCGACGCTCAGTTCGACGTGCTCTGCCGCGGCCAGCGCCTCGGCGAGGACGCCGCCGCCCTTCTCCGGGGTGAGCCGCCCGGCGTACAGCAGCCGCAGGCGGGGGCTGCCAGGGCGGGTGGCCTGAGCGGGCGGGGCGGTGAGCAGGTGGTCGGGGATGCCCCACGGGATGTGGTGGATCTTGCCGGTGCCGGTCCGGGGTGCGAGGCGGGTCAGGTGGTCGGCCATGGCCGTGGTGGGGACCACGATCGCGTCGGCGAGGCGGGCGCTCTCGCGCAGGACGCGCAACTGGTCGCGGTGCTGCTCGGCGAAGAGCAGGTCGGTGCCGTGCACCAGGGCGATCCGCGGGTGCCGGGGCAGCGCCCGCAGCAGGGTGGGGGTGGCGCCGAACGCCAGGTGGTGCAGGTGCAGCACCCCGATCCGCTCGGCGTCCAGGGCGTGTACGAGGGCACGGCCGAGAGCGGCGGTGTAGCGGCGGAAGGCGGGGCCCTCCAGGGCCTTGCCGCTGACGGGCAGCAGGTCGAGCCCGGCCGGGACGGTGGGGCGGGGTCCGGCGGGCTGGAGCATGAAGGCGCGGGCGGGGAGGAGCGGGCGGTCGCCGGTGTACAGGTCGAGGAAGAGCTCGACGCTGCCGCCGGGGCTGCCGAAGGGCAGGTCGAGGCAGGTCGCCACCAGGGGGCGGCCGGGGCGGGGGAAGGTCACGTGGTGCCTCCGGGGATCTCCTCGTAGAGGCGGGAGATGTCGATGCCGTCGGTGGCCGTGTACTTGAGGCCGAGCTGCTGGTAGCTGGCCGGGGCGCCGAAGGTCTGCAGGAAGACCAGCTTCCCGAAGGTCATGCCGGGGTAGACCCGGACCGGTTTGGCGGCGCGGATCTCCAGCGTCCAGCGGATCGCGTGGCCGGCGTGGCCGAGCGGGGCGGAGACGTGCACCCAGATGCCGAGCGCCCCGGTGGTCCGGTCGCCGTTGAGCAGCTGCGCGTACCGCTCGGAGCCGGTGTGCTCCAGCGTCGCGCCGAGGTACAGCACGCCGGGTTCGAGGACGAGGCCGTCGGCGGGGAGGCCGGTCTCGGTGAAGGCGGTGGGCTCGGCGGCGTCCAGGTCGCCTTCGCACACCCGTAAGGTCTCGCCGAGGCGCCAGTCGTAGGCGTTGGGGGAGAGCCGGGCCGGGTCGAAGGGGTCGATGGTGATCTCGCCCGCCGCGACGGCGGCGGCGATGGCTGCGGCGGTGAGGATCATCGGGCCGCCGCCTCGGTGCCGGGCCGGTCGCGCCAGTAGCCGGAGGGCTGCGGGCCGAGCGCCGCCTGGTACTTGCCGCTGTAGAGGTCGACCGGTCCGACGGACAGGAAGAACATGATCTGGCCGATCTTCATGCCCCGGTAGACCCGCAGCGGGCGGGTCGGGGAGAGCATGAGCGTCCACTGGCCGTGGAAGCCGAGGTCGCCGATCGGGGCGGTGATCTCGACGAACAGGCCGAGCCGCCCGACGGAGGAACGGCCGAACAGCAGTGGGACGAAGGTGTCGGAGCCGACCTCCTCCACGGTGTGCCCCAGGTAGAGCTGGCCCGGCTGGAGGACGAATCCGCCCTCGCCGATCTCGAACTCCCGGGTGGGGTTGGGGCGGTGGGCGTCGATGACCTCCTCGGTGTACGTCAGCAGGGTGGGGCCGAGGCGGACGTTGTAGCTGTTGGGGTTGACCTGGCCGGGTTCGAAGGGGGCGATGCGCAGGCGGCCGTCGCGGGCGGCCGTGGTGATCTCCGGGCCGGTGAGGATCATTCGGCTGCTCCTTCGACGCTCGGGGTACGGGTGAGGACGTGCCGGACGACCTGGCCGAGCGGCCGGCTGCTGTCCTCGGCGGGCCCGGCCGGGAAGGTCTCGGCGAGGTAGTCGGTGGTCAGCACGTGGCGGAAGCCGGGCGGAGGCGGGTCGGGCACGGTGACGAGCGGCCCGGCCCGTTCGGTCAGGCGCGCCAGCAGCGCGGACAGGTCGTCGGGCGGGCCGGTGCGGACGAGCCGGTTGCCGAACGGTTCGACCGCCATCAGGTCCTCGGTCCGGAGCACTTCGCCGAGGGGAGC
Source organism: Kitasatospora saccharophila (assembly GCF_039529925.1). Lineage (NCBI taxonomy): Bacteria > Bacillati > Actinomycetota > Actinomycetes > Kitasatosporales > Streptomycetaceae > Kitasatospora > Kitasatospora saccharophila. Next base: position 98,591 of record NZ_BAAANS010000025.1, read on the forward strand.
GGGCCGCAGGGCGGTCTCGTTGAGGACGACGAGCGTGCTGCCGCCGAGATCCCGGTGCAGTTCGGCGGCGACGGCCTCCAGCAGCGCCCTGCGGTCGGGGACGGTGTTGCGCCAGCGCTCGGCGACGGGGCCGAGCGGGTCGGCCAGGCGGTCCTTCAGTGTGTCAATCTCCCGGCCGATCTCCGCCAGGTCGGCCGGGAGCCGGCCGGTGGTGGGGAAGCGGCAGGGGCGGGCGCTCCAGCCGGGCCCGGCAGCCGGTTCGGCCAGCGCGTACCCGGCCCCGTGCTCGGGGCCCTTGACGACGAGGGCACCGCCGACCGCCTCGGGCCCGTAGCGGTCGCTGTGGCAGTGCCCGGCGAAGACGACCTCCAGGAACGGGCACTCGGCGGCCAGTTGCACGTCCTGTTTGAAGCCCGAGTGCGACAGCAGCACCCAGGAGTCCACCTCGTGGTGATGGGCCAGCAGCAGTTCGCGCAGCGCCCGCACCGGGTCCGTGACGCGGTGCCCGGCGCGCTGGGCGAGCGGGACCGCGGCGAACGCCTGCGGGCCGATGACGGCGGTGACCGCCACCCGCCGTCCGCCGACCTCCGCCAGGTGTAGCGGGCGGAACAGCGGCCGGTCGCTCACGGCGTCGACGGCGTTCGCGCACACTGTCAACTCGTGCAGCCCGGGCTCGAAGTGGTGGCTCCAGCCGTGGTTGCCCGGTGCGATCACGTCGTACAGCGCGAGCAGGACCTCGCGCTCGACGCCGCCGCGGCCGAGTCGGTAGTAGCCGGTGCCCTCGAAGAAGTCCCCGCAGTCCACGATCAGCGACCGGTCGCGTTCGGCGCCCAGGTGGGAGAGCAGGCCGGCGGCGTGGGCGAGGTGGGAGTGGACGTCGGTGGTGGCGAGGATCCGCTCCAGCACCCGCACGGCCCCGGTCACCGGGCGGCCTCGGTGACGTCGGCGCCGAGGGCGCGGAGCTTGGCGGGCAGGTCGGCGTGGCCGCGCCGGAGCTGGTCGAGTCCGGTGACGGTGGTGGTGCCGCGGGCGGTGAGTCCGGCGATCAGCAGCGCGCTGCCGGTGCGGATGTCGGTGGCCTCCACCACGGTGCCGGTCAACCGCTGCGGGCCGGTCAGGCGGCAGCGGGTGGCGGAGAGCTCCTCGAACTCGGCTCCGAGGAGGCGGAGTTGCGGCAGCAGGTTGCCGTGGCGGCCGGGGTTGACGGCGTCGGCGAACAGGTGGGTGCCGGGCAGGCCGAGGGCGAGCGCCAGCAACGCGGGCTCGAAGTCGGCGTCCAGGCCGTCCGGGTCGAGCGAGGCGACGGCCGTCAGCGGGGCACCGGTCGGGGTGCCGCCACCGGGCAGGACCAGGGCGTCGGGCTCGGCCCGGACGGGGATGCCCAGCCGGTTCAGCGCCTCGGCGACGGGCCGGACGTCCGGGGCGCGGACGCCCTCGATCCGGCTGCTGCCGCCGGTGGCGGCGATCGCGCAGGCCAAGGTCCCGGCCTCGATCTTGTCGCCCGGCACCGACCAGTCGAGCGTCGCCGTCTCGTCGGGTGCGGCGGGCGGCTCGACGCGCAGGACGTCCCGGGCGAGGTCCGCCTGCCAGCCGGCCTGCCGCAGGAAGTCCAGCACCCCGGTGAACTCCGGGGACAGGTTGGGGTTGCCCAGCCGCAGCCGGTGGCCGCCCGCCACGGCGCGCAGGACGGCCACCACGCTCGCTCCCCGCGAGCGGAACGGCAGGTCCACCGTCACCTGCGCGGGGCTGCTCGGCGAGGTGGTGACGCGGTAACCGGCCTGGTCGGTCTCGACCTTGTCGTCGAAGGCGGCGTAGACCTTGAAGTGCTCGTCCATGCCCCGGTCGCCGATCCGGCAGCCACCCGGCCACGGCAGCCGGGCCTGGCCGTAGGCGGCCAGCAGGGCGGGCACCAGGTAGTAGGAGGCCCGGATGCGGCCCGCGTCCGGCAGTTCCGGCACCGCCGGGCGACTCTCCAGCGGCAGCAGGGCCACCGACCGGGGGACGGCGGAGGGACGGGCCAGCTGTCGGCCCGAGCGCTGGAGCAGGGTCAGCAGCAGTTGCACGTCCGCGCTGTCGGGCACGTTGCCCATCCGGACCGGGCGGCGGATCGTCGCGGCCGCCGCCAGCAGGGGCAGCGCGGCGTTCTTCGAGCCGTCGACCCGGACGGTCCCGGACAGGGGGCGCCCGGGACGGACGGTGACGGCGGGGACGGGGGCATGCGTCATGGATACCTCCAGGCAGTGGGCAGAGCAGGAAGCGGAAGGGGGCGGTCAGGACGAGGCGGGTTCCCCGTGCGGCAGGGTGCAGGTGATCCGCTTGCCCACCGGGGTGGGGGCGACGCTCCAGCCCGGGGCGAGGGCGTCGAGGATCCACAGGCCGCGGCCGGTCTCGGCGCGGGTGTTGTCCGGGGACTCGGGCTTCCGGCCGGGCGCCGTGGACGGCACCGGGTCGTGGACCTCCACCACGACTCCCTCGTCGGTGCCGGCCACCAGGACGACCACCGGGGCCCACGGACCGCACAGCCGCACCACGTTGGCGACCAGTTCGCCGGCCACCAGCCGGGCCGAGTCGGCGACGTCCTCGGAAGCCCCGGACGAGGTCGCCGCCTTGAAGACCAGGGCCCGCATCTCGCTGACGTGCTCCGGGCTCGCGCTCATGTGCAGCACGAAGCCGTCGGGGCGGGGCAGCAGGAAGAAGCCGCACGAGACCGCTTCGGGCTCGTGGCGACGACGGGTTCGGACTTCGTGCATGGCGGGCTCCCCGGTCGGCGGAGCGAGCCGCCGCCCGCGGAGGGCAGGGGTTCGCGCAAGGGTTCGGCAGGCACGTCGGCGTCGGAGCGTGCGGGCTCCGGAAGTCGGCGCGAGGCAGGCAGCGGCATATGACACGAGAAGCGACCAGGTGGTCACGTTTCGCTACCGTCAGTCAGCATGCCCGCCCCTCCTGCAATTGGGCAATATGCCCAAGCGAAGTTTCCCCGGACTGATTGTCCTCCGGCTCGGTGGAGGTGGAGACTTGCGCCATGGCGAAGAGGAACCCGGCCCCGCAGTCCGTGTACCGCCGTCAGCTCGCTTCCAGGCTCAAGGAGTTGAGGGACGCGCGCGAGCTGACGCTGACCGAGGTCGCGGGCATCGTGGAGGTCAACCAGAGCTCGCTCAGTCGCATCGAGAACGGCGAACGGGGCACCACTCCCGTCCTGGTGAAGGCTCTGCTGGACTGCTACGAGGTCACCGACCCGGTCGAGCGCGAGGACATCCTCGACCTGGTCCGGGCCGACCAGGCCCAGCGCCAGCAGTGGTGGAAGAAGTACTCCACGGTCATCAACACCACCCAGTACGCGGGCTACCTGGCCCTGGAGTCCAGCGCGACCAGCTTCCGCTCCTACGAGCCGCAACTGGTGCCCGGCCTGCTGCAGACCGCCGACTACGCGCGCCAGGTCATCACCGCGATGCGGGTGGACCTGACCGCCAGGCAGGTCGACGCACTGGTGACGGTCCGGATGGAGCGCCAGGAGAAGGTGATGGGCCGCCCGGACGCACCGAAGCTCTGGGCGGTGATCGACGAGGCGGCCATCCGGCGGATCGCGGGCTCGCCGTCCGTCCTGAAGGGTCAGCTGGAACACCTGCTGGCCGTCGCGCCCAGCCCGAACCTCACCGTCCAGCTCCTGCCGTTCTCGGCCGGCTTCCACCCCGGCCTGTACGGGTCGTTCATGCTCATGGGCTTCCCCGAACCCAATCCGGACGTGGTGTGGGTGGAGAATCTGACCAACTCGGTGGGTTTCGAGGGGTCCGAGGACGTGGAGCGCTACGCCGAGGTCTTCGACCACCTGCGGGCCCGCGCACTCGGCCCGCCCGAGACCCGCGGTCAGATCAACAAGATCCTCAAGGAGCTGTGAGCGTGAGCACCACCAAGCCCGACCCCGCCGAGCTGGACTTCTCCGCGGTCACCTGGGAGAAGAGCCCGTTCAGCGGGGGCAACGACAACTGCGTGGAGTTCGGCGTGGTCGGCGGGTTCGTCGCCGTCCGCGACTCGAAGCGGCCCGAGCAGACCCCCCTGCTCTACACCCGCACCGAGATCGCGGCCATGATCGCGGGCGCCAAGGCCGGAGCCTTCGACCACCTGACCTGACACGGTCGGTTCCGGCAGTCGGACGGCGAAACGGCGGTCGGCCCCAGCGTTAGTGGGGCCGACCGCCGTTGCCATCATCCCAGACCGGGCCTGGAGGACGACCGGGGGAGGGGCAAGTGCCCTGCTGGAGCCAGGCTTCAGCGGCGCGTGCGGCGGAACTCCCGGACGCGTTCGATGAGGGCGGCGTCCTTCTGGCACGCGCATTCGGGGACGGGTGCCCAGTGGTCGGTCATCTGATCGGGCTGGGGGCCGAAGCGGGTGTCGTACTCGATGCGCCGCACGGGGCCGGTGATCAGACCGGTGCTGCGGGCGATCCAGGCGCCGACGACCAGGCAGGCGGCCTGTTGGGCCACGAATGCGGCCGAGGGACGGAAGACGTCGTCCGTGCCGCCGCCCAGCTCCGGGGAGTTGATCAGCCCGCACACCGGTCGGCCGAGGAACTGCCGTACGAGCTGCCGTTGTTGGTCGTCCAGTCCTTCCAGGTCCTGCTCGGTCAGGGGTTCCTGGCCGCGGGCGATCCGCGCGAGCGGGAGTCCGGTCAGCTCGTTGAGTCGCTGTTCCGCGCTCTTCCCGGTGTGGTCGGCCTTGTAGTAGCAGCGCAGGCAGGGGCCGGTGGGCAGTGCCTCGTGCAGGGCGACGGTGGTGCCGACCGGGCCGCCGGTGCTGCCGTCCAGGGTGAGGTCGGCGTGCAGGCGCTGCAGGTCGTGCCGGGCACTGACGCTGTCCAGTCCGCCGAGGACGGTCCGGGGCCACGGCAGGGTGCCGGTGTCGACGGCCTCGATGGCGTCCTGGACCGTGCCGTGGAACGGGGTCACCGCGATCCGCCGCAGGCGCGCGGCGATCAGCCGAACCTTCGGCAGGAGCGCGGCCGCCTCGGCCAGGGTGCCGGTGCTGTAGGAGGTGACGTTCGGCTTCTCGAAGACCTCCCTGTCCACCACCGCCAGCTCGCCGGAGACTCGCAGCAGGTCCAGGATCAGGGCGATGCCGGTGCCGATCGCACCACCACCGCCCAGCAGCACCCGCTCCAGCTCGGGCGGCGGGGCGACGGCGGTTCCGGGCTGCTCACCGGGCAGGACGGGGCAGAAGTCCACCACCGGGGTGACCTGGAATTTCCCCTCCGGCAGTCCGGCGACGACCTTGAACGCCTCGCCGGCCAGCATCGCTGCGGTGAGGACCGCGCCCAGCCCGGTGCCGGGCGCGTTGAGCCCAGGGAAAGGGTGGCCGGCGTGCCGCAGCCGGGCCCCGTGTCCGTCCGGTGCACCGGCCACCGCGACGTCCGGCGTTGGTTCGGTGCCCACGTGCAGGCGCAGCGGCGCTTCACCCGGGGGCGCGCCGATGCGAAGCGGCCGGTCCGGGTCGATCCCGGCCGCCGTCTCCACCAGTCGGCGGACGAGTGCGTCGTCGAGCCGTCCCGGTTCGTGGCCGGGGTCCAGGCTCAGCGGGACCGGCCACCGGCGCAGGTCGGCCACCAGTACTTCGAGGGTCTCGGCGACCGCGGGCAGGCACCCGTCCGCGGTCAGATGGACGGGGCTGCCCTCCATCCGCTCCCGCAGGGTGGTTTCGTTCACGCCGGCGGCCAGGCCGCCCAGGCGCACGCTGCGGCTGTAGTCAGTACGCACGGACGCCCTCCTCGTCGAACAGCACCGTGAGCACCGGGGGCAGCGCATCGTCGACGACCGGGGCGGAGCAGGGGAACCAGTCCTGGTCGAAGCGCCACCACCCCCACGCCGCCGGGTCGGCGGGCGGTGCCGCATAGGTCGGGACGACGGCGCTGACGAACCCCGGCACCCGCAGCGAGTACAGGCGGTCGGTCCGCGACAGGAAAGCCTCGTCGGGGTGCGAGTGGATCATCGCCCGTGTCCGGTAGGACCGCTCCTCGGCGAAGGTGAACAACCGGTCGTACGCGACGGCACTGACCCTGAACAGCCCCGGGCCCCGCACGATCCCCGCCGTCCCGGCCACCGCCACGACCAGGACGTCCATCTCCGACGGCCCGGTCAGCAGCAGCGCGCCGGTCTCCCGGTCGGCCAGCCCGTGGCGCCGGATCTCCCGGAGCACCGGGTCGACTGCACCGGCCGGCAGGACCAGGCTCCTCGCATCGGCGCTCATCCGGCACGCCTCCCGTCAACGCGGTCGATGTCGCCCTGCACGTTCTCCACCACGTACAGGAAGGGGTTGCCGGTGCTGCGCCAGGCGTGCGGTCCGGTGCCCCACTCGGGGTGGAGCTGCTGGCCCTCGGCGGTGAACGGCTTGCACACGTCGTTGGGGCCGCAGCGGTAGCCGTCCGCTCCCGGCAAGGCGTTGGGCGTTCCAGCCGTCAGGGCGCCGACCGACTCGACGAAGATGAGGGACGGGGCCCGATGCGGGTAGACCGTCCACTCGATTCGGGCGACCAATGCCGCACGCTCACTGTTGCTCGGCTGAATCTCGGCCCAGAACAGGCCGTCGGGGTCCTGCTCGCGGTGGTGGAGGCGGCCGGCGGTCGAGGCGAGGAACGCCTCGACCGCCGGGACGTCGTCCGCCAGCCGCAGATTGCTTTCGAGATCCACGACTGACTCCCGGGCCTCAGCCGTTGGTGGTCTCGGTGCGCAGGCCCAGGTGCAGGGCCTTGGCGTGCCCGGCCAGCTCGCCCACCGTCGCCTCGGGCGGGACCTCGTGCCCGTCGTGGAACAGGTAGTAGCGGGTGGTGCCGTCGCTGGTGAAGCCGAAAGCGGCCATGGCGTCGGACAGGACGGTCGCGGCGGTCGTCTGCGGGGCGTAGTCGTGCTGGTACGGGTGCCCGGCGAGGGAGGAGGTCACCGTGGTCTTGATCTCGTGAGGCTGGGGCTGGGACATGCCGATCTCCTTGGACGTTCGAGGGCTGTTGGAGAAACGCTTTACTGATTCAGCAAAGCGTCAATGTTGCTGTAGTGATTTTAGTAGTAGCACCCCGGACTGATGCAGTCAAGCTTCAATGCCGTACCGCTGCGCGCTACGCTGCCCGTATGAGCCCCGACCGGAGCCAGCTCCCTCTCCCAGACCTTGAAACAAGCGGGCCGGACGCCGTCGAACAGTTCGACATCGCCGAACTCGGGCGTCTCCTCAAGGAACGCCGCGGCCCCCTGTCCCTTCGACAGGCCGCCGCCGAAGCGGGCGTCAGCTTCAGCACCCTCACCCGGGTCGAAGCCGGAGCCCAGCCCGACCTCGCCACCTTCACCCGCCTCTGCGCCTGGCTCGGCGTCCCCCCGAGCCGCTTCTTCACCCCGACCGCGACCCGCCAGATCTCACCCCTCGACCAGGCCATCACCCATCTCCATGCCGACCCCCGCCTCACCGGCGACGCGGCGAACAAGATCAGCTCCGTCCTGCGAGACCTCTACGACGCCCTCGCCAAAGAAGCGGTCCCCGCCACCCCCGCCCTCGCCTGCCACCTCCGCGCCGCCTCGGTACTGCGCCCCGGCGTCCCCCAGCGGCTCGCCGGCCTGCTCACCGACATGAACACTGAACTCGAACGACTCGTCGAAGCGGGAGAACTGTGACCCTCCCCCGGGGCTTCAAGGCCAACGCCGAACGAGAAGCCCTCCGACTGCGCCGCGAACTCCACCTCGGCGACACCGACGCACTGAACGTCGACGACCTCGCCGAACACCTTAAGGTCAAGATCGTCAGCGCCGAGAAGCTCGTCACCCGCGACCGCCTCGAAGACCTCGAACGCGTCCAGGCGTACGCCTTCTCCGCCGCGACCTTCCAGATCGCCGACAGGAACATTGTCGTCACCAACCCGCTCCGCACCCCGGGCCGCAGAGCCAGTGACGTGGCCCACGAACTCTCCCACCTCGTCCTCAAGCACGACCTCACCGAGATCCGCGAAGTCAGCGGCATGCCCTTCAGGACCTGCCGCCCCGACGAGGAGGAACAGGCGACCGCCTTCGGCGGAACCCTGATGCTGCCCCGCCCGCTGCTGCTCAGTGCGGTCCGGCGCCAGTGGGGGCCGGCGCAGATCGCCGAGCACTACGGGGTGACCGAGGAGATGGCCCGCTACCGGTACAACACCACCGGCGTGGCCAAGCAGGTACGGGCGCACTGACGGTGCCGGAAGCGGACGCGCCCGGCCTGCTGCTCGCTGAGAGACATGGTGCACAAGCTGCCGGGTGTTTCGGTTGACGGGAGTCGTCTTGCCGTCGAGGCCTCGGCGGCTTTCCTCGGTAGTCCTGCCACTGCCGGTCGTGCTCTGCCCCCATCGGGCCTCGGCCTGCAGCGCACGGGATTCTCCACGGGGTTCGACGGCCACGCGCTTACCAGGGCCGACCTGCTTCCCGCTCTGCGGGCGGCGCACGCGGGCTGGGAGTCGCCCGCGCCGCGATGCCCAGGCCGAAGCCGTCGGACGTAGCAGCGGATACCCCTGCCGTTGAAGGCTGAGGGCGTGCGCGCCATGCCAGGTTGGGGGAGACGCGGTTCCGCCGCGGGGCGGCGGAACCGCGGGGAGCGATCAGCGGTGCTTCCACCACTGGTGGAGTTCGACACGCTCGGCTGCCAGGTGGTCGGCCAGAGCCTGGTCGAGAGCAGGCAGCGGGCGGCCGAGCAGGTGCGCGACATCGCGGTACAGCTGGAGGGAGAGGGCGCTGTCTGCTGCCGTCAGGAGGACGGACAGCAGGGGTTCGTCCTCCTGGGCGTGTTGGTCCACCAGGTACAGCACCTCGGCCTTGTCCCGGAGGCCGAGTCGGGTGAGGCGCCGGTCGCCGCTCCGCCGCCGGAGGTCATCCCAGGAGGTGACGCGGCCTTCCCGGGCGGCCCTCTTCAGGGCGCCGTACACTCCTCGGGCGATGTCGGCGAGTTCCGACGGATCAACCTGCCCCGGAGCGCGAGGCCGGGGCATCGGCTGCGGTGGGGCCTGCTCGATCCGGGCGGGCCTGGTGCGTGCCGCCCGTTCGGCTTCCAGCCGTGCGCGCTTCGCCTTCTCCTCCTCGACCCGCAGCACGAAGCGCGTTCGGATGTCCGTGACGGTGGCCCGGTCGTCGTTGGAGGCGTCCTCGTCGGCGACCAACTCCACGGCTTGACGCAGCAGCACGCCCACCGGTCGGCCAGCGGTGAAGTCCTCGCGCAGCTGCGAGACGACCGTGGCCCGCCGCCGCGAGCGCTGTTCCTGCCAGCGGTGCCCCTTCGCCACCGCAGCACGCAGCTCCCGGCGGTCTTCCGTCTCGGGCAGCCCGGAGAGCAGGAGTTCTTCGGCATGGCGCACTGCCGCCGCGACCTGGCCGGGATGTTCGAGATGCAGTGCGCTGTCGATTCGCTGGAGCGCCTGCAGCGTCTGGTCGGAATGCCGCGCGGCCGGTGCGGGGGCGACGGCAGTCCGGGGGAGGGGAACGGCGGCGTTCTTTGTGGGTACTGCGGCGGATTTCCGCTCGGAGAGGTGAGGTTGCGGAGCCGCGAGGGGGATGCCGACGTCGGGCGCGGAAAGGCCGTCGGCGGACAGCGCCAGCCCCGCCAGCGGGAACCAACGGGTTCCACTGCCCGGCTCCTGCACGCCTGTGGTCGTGGTCGGGGCACCGTTGTCGTTCTTGTCCAGGCGGATCCGGTGGACGCGGCCGCGCCGGTCGAGCACCTCGGGGCCGGCTTGCACGCCGGGCCCGAGGAAGAACTCCCAGACCGTCTCGTCGTCCCAATCGACTTCCCGCTGCCGGTCGAGGTGGACCAGCAGGATGCGGCCGTCCTCCAGGCGCGCCCGCACCGCGGACCCGATCGGTTCCGGGAAGTCGAACTCGGCCACGACGCCCTGCGAGCGCAGCCAGGTGGCCAAGTCGGCTTTCACGAAAAGGTGGTTCGCGCTGTCCTTGCCGCGCGAAGCGCTTCCGCAGCGGTGTTCCGAGCTGCCGTCGGCGTAGTGAGCGAAGTGGGAGATTCGGTCCCGGTACAGCTTGGTCGTCAACCGTCGACCACAGCCTCCGGGCAGGTGCGTGCCGCACCACCAGGTCTCGTCGGCGTGTTCCCGCCGAAAGGCATCCAGTTCGTCAGCGTCTTCTGGGCACACCACGGGTACGTCCGAGTCCGGGCTGCCGAGAACTGCCGTCTGGATGAGTCGTGTGTCCATTCTGCTCCAGTTGGTTGATATCGGTTGGTTGTCTCATTGTGCGCCCGGGTGCCGACAGGAAGGTCAGATGCCTGTCTCGCAGCAGGTGCTCACGGTGCCTACGCGCCGATCGGGAGAGTCAGTCACCCCGGCTACGAGCGGGGAGGCTCCCTCCCCGCGCTGGCGCGGTTCGCATACGGTGGTGCCGACGATTCGGGAGGCGGCATGGCAGCCGGGGGCAAGCGGTCGGCGGCAGTGGTGGAGTTCTGGCGCGCGGTGGAGCTGTTCAGCGCCCAGACCGTGCCGGCGCCGAACGACCGGGAGCGGATCTACGACCTCGACGGTGCGGGGCGGCTACCCTGGGAAGCGGGGCACCGGCTTCGGCAGGTTCCGCTGCCGGCGGGGTTCGTCTGGCAGCACGTGGTCTACGGCGGGCTCTTCCCGCTGGCGAAGGTCCGCGACACCCTGATGGAGGTCTTCGGTCGGGACGAGGAGAGCCACGACGGCAGGTTGGACAGCCAGAGCGCGCTGTTCGCCCTCACGGTCGACGACCGGGGGACGGTGGTGTCGGACTCACCGGTCATCTCGACCTGCGGCTGGGCGGTGGGCCGGGCCCTGACCCGGAACGTGGACCTCTTCGGCTGGCTGGTCGGCTTCGAGACGGACGAGGCGGCATGGCGGGCCCGCGCCGCCGAGCTGGGACACCCGCCCGAGGACGGAGAACTGCTGGAGCCAGAAGCTGACCCGGAGGAGGATCCGGAGGGCACCGACCGCAAGGTCGTCGACGCGGCGGACCTGCTGGCGTTCGTCACCGGCCTCTCCCGGGCCTGGGGCGTCGAGCAGGGCCTCGAACCCGCCGGGCTGAGGGTGCGCAGCGTCCAGGTCCGCAGGGACCGGGCCCAGGACGCCGACCAGCAGGACTTCCTCAACAGCTTCATCGCCGCGGACCTCGCGCGGGTCGCGGCTTCCCTCGAAGCGCGCCCTCCGGGCCGGGCCCTGGCCGAGTACCTGACCCCGCTGGGTGAGCGCAACCAGGACCTGCGGATCGATCTCCGCGAGCGTCCGCAGGTTGCCCTGGAGAGGGTCGAGCCCGGACGCTCCCCGGCGGGCCGCTGGCCGGCCGCAGCCAAGCACCCGCTGGCCCTCAGCCAGCAGTTCGCGGTCAACACGATCCACGCCGAACTCGTCCGTGAGGGCGGCGTGTTCTCGGTGAACGGCCCGCCCGGGACCGGCAAGACCACCATGCTGCGCGACGCGATCGCCGACCGGATCGTCGAACGAGCGCGGGCCCTCGCCGACCTGCGCATGCCGTCCGACGCCTTCCTGAAGACCCCGCTGAAGTGGAAGAGCGGCGAGCACACCCGCACGGTGCACCCGCTGCGGCCCGAACTGACGGGCTTCGAGATGGTGGTGGCCTCGGCCAACAACGGTGCGGTGGAGAACATCTCCAAGGAGATCCCCGCGCGCGCCGCGCTGGCACCGAAGTGGCGCGACGAGGTGGACTACTTCGCCGAGCAGGGCACCCGGCTGCTCAAGGGCACACCGGCCTGGGGCACGGTGGCCGCCCACCTGGGCAACAAGACCAACCGGATCGCCTTCGTCAACCGCCTGTGGCACGGCAAGTACCTGCCCGACGACCAGACCCTGCCCCAAGGGCCGGACCTGCCGCCGGTGAAGGGCAAGGGCTGGCAGGAGACCGGCCACGGACTGTCCCACCTCCTCTCCTCTTACCGGAACGAGTCGCAGACGGGGGTCTGGAGGAACGCGAAGGAGCGCTTCGTCCGGGCAGTGGCCGAGGTGGACCGCCTCGTCGCGGAGCGCGCCGCCTGCGCCGCCGCGCTCGGCGGCGCACCGGCCGCCCTTGCCGGAGTCGAACAGGCGGAGCAGCAGACCACGGCTGCGGCCGGGCTCCTCGACCGGTGGCGGCAGGAACAGCGCGCCGCCGACAGCGAAGCACGCGGCGCCCAGGAGCATCTCGGCGAGGTGGCGGGGCTCCGGCAGGCCCACCACGCGCGGCGCCCGGGGCTGGTGGACACCGTGCTCACCCTGGGGCGCGCGGTGCGGGACTGGCAGGCCCTCGACCGGCAGCACGGCGAACGCGAACAGCGGGCCCTGGAACAGGCCGACGCCGCGCGCGCACGACAACAGCGGGCCACGACCGAAGCGGCCCGGGCGGAAAGCGCGTACGGGCAGTCGGCGCGAACCCTGGAAACGGCTCGGGCGCACGAGGCCGGGCTACGGGAGGCGGTCGACCGGGGCCGCGCACGCTGGGGCGCGCACGTGCCTGACCCGGCGGACACGAGCGAGGAGGCCCGCGAGCTGTCCTCGCCCTGGGCCGACGAGGAGATCTCCGAAGCCCGCACCGAGGTCTTCCTGGCCGCGCTCGACCTGCACAAGGCACTCGTGCGGTGCACGGCCCGGACGATGTGGGGCAACCTGCGCGCCGCGATGGACGTCGTGACGGGGTCGGCCCCCGCGTCCGTCCCGGAACAGGCCCGCCTGGCGGCCTGGCAGAACCTGTTCCTGGTGGTGCCGGTGCTGTCCACCACCTTCGCCTCCCTCGACCGGGTGTTCACCGGCCTCGGACAGGACTCCCTCGGCTGGCTGTTCATCGACGAAGCCGGCCAGGCCAGCCCACAGATGGCGGTCGGCGGCCTGTGGCGCGCCCGCCGGGCCGTCGTGGTCGGCGACCCGCTGCAACTGGAGCCCGTCGTCACCGTCCCGTTCACCGCGCAACAGGCACTGCGCCGGCAGTACGGCGTCGGCGAGGAGTGGATCCCGGGCTGGACCTCCGTCCAGCAGGTGGCCGACCGGGTCACCCGCTACGGCACCACGCTGCCCACCGAACTCTCCGACGGATCGACGGAGGTGTGGGTCGGCGCCCCGCTGCGGGTGCACCGCCGCTGCGAGAACCCGATGTTCACGGTCAGCAACGCCATCGCGTACGACGGCCTGATGGTCAACGGCACCCACTACCCCGACCCGTACGCATACCGTCCGCTCAGCTCCTGGGTGCACGTCGGCTCCGCGCACTCCGAAGGGCACTGGGTCCCGGACGAGGGACTCGCGCTGCACAGCATGCTCAAGAAGCTCCGGGACCACGGGATCGACCTCGACCAGGAGGCGTACGTCATCAGCCCGTTCCGGGCCGTCGTCGCGGGGGCCCGCCGGACGAGCCGGCCGTTCATGAAGGCCGACCGGGTCGGCACCGTCCACACCACCCAGGGCAAGGAAGCGAACGTGGTCATCCTGGTTCTCGGCACCGATCCCCGGTCCCCCGGCGCCCGGACGTGGGCGGCCAAGCGGCCCAACCTGCTGAACGTGGCGGTCAGCCGAGCCAAACGGCGGCTGTTCGTCATCGGCAACCACGAACTCTGGACCCAGGAGCGGTTCTTCACCGACCTCGGTGAACTCCTGCCCCGGTACGACTGGCAGGCAGGCCCGAGGTGAGGACCGTGCGTTCAGCCCAGGGCGATCGCGCTCACCTTGCCGTACCGACCCGTCAAGTACGCCGTACCGCCTACGACCAGCGGGCGGCCCCGCGTGCCCTCCTCCCAGGCTCCGCACGGTACCGAACCGACCTGTTCGCCCCCCGGCACCTCCAGGGCGAGCAGGCGCCCGGCGCGGTGGCCCACGTACACGGTATCCCCCACCACGAAGGGCGTGGTGGTGAAGTCCCCGGCGCTGAACACTCCCATCGCTGGCGGCCGGTGGCGGCGTCGAGGGAGACGAGCAGCCTCCGTTCGCTCACCACGAGGACCGAGTTGCCGGCGGAGACGGGTTCGATCAGGACGGCCTGTTTGGTGGGGTGCTGCCATCGAGGGCGGCCGGTGACGGCATCACGGGTGCGGATCATGCCGTCGGAGCCCATGAGGTGCACGGCCGTGGCAGAGGCCACGGGGGAGCAGGCCAGGGGCTCCGAGAGCTTCCTCCGGTACCGCTCTTCACCGGTCGCGAGATCCACGGCCACCAGGACCTGCTGGGACGCGGCGGTCTGCTCGACCAGGTACAGGACGTGCTCGTTCCCACCCAGCAGGGGCAACAGCGGGTTCCGCGGAGCGTGTGACCAGCGGACCTCGCCGCTGCCCGGGGCGATGGCCAGTACGCGGCCTTTCGAGTACGTGCGGTCGGTACCCCGAGTGGTGGCGGGGCCGCCGAGCGCGATGACCTTGTCGCCGAGCAAACTGACCGGGGCGATGACCTGGTGATCGGCCAGTACGGTCGACCAGCGCGGATGCCCGTCTCCCGGGGCCAACGCGTGCAGACCTTCGGTCTCGCCGGGCAGATACAGCGTGCCGTCGAGGAAGCGTGCGAGTTCCTGGTTGCCCCGGAGCGGAACCTCCCAGCGCATTTTGAAGTCGGGCAGTCCGAAGGCCCGGAGGCGGCCACCGGCGGCGGGAAGGTAGACGGCGCTGTCGCCCACGACGGGGCGTTGTCCAGCGGGCGGTTTCAGCGCAGTGCGCTGCAGTACGCCCTTGCCGGCCTCGATGACCCGCAGATACGGCGGATTCCAGACCACGACCCAATCCGTTGACCGGGCTGGGTGGAACGCCTCCTTTATTGGGAGCTGCACCTGCCAGAGCTTCCTGAGATGGTTGCTGCGCTTCGGGTTGCCCGTCGGGCGTTCCTGGGGCGCCGGTTGGGTATGTTCCGCAGAGGTTTTCCGAGCCTCTGCGTAGGCGGCGATCTCGGCGATGAACCGGTCTAGTGTCTCGGCCCGCAGTTCGTTCTCGCGCGGCACCCGCACCCAGCGCGGCGTGGTCGGCGCGGCGTGCAGGGCCTCCGTCAGGTTCACCCAGAACAGCTTGCGGTTCTCCATGTCATAGACGATCCCGATGACCGGCAGCATGTGGTTCCGCCAGTCGTCCGCATGGGTGCCCACCGGGATCCGGTAATCCCTGGCCAGCCGGTATTTGCTCCGCGGGCTCTCGGCGGTCTTGACCTGCACGGCTGCCATCAGCCCGGTCCGTTGCAGACGGCGGGCGAAGGCGATGTGGAAGTCTTCGCCCAGGTCCGATCCACCGTCGATCAGGTGCACGACGTGGTCATGAGCCTGGAGAAGCGTTTGGAAGGCGTTCGTGCCGGCCAGCTCGATTCGACGGTTGGGAGGGATGCTGGCCATCGGTCGCTCTTCCTGCTGCGGTGCTACGAGGCACCGACTGTAGTACCGGCGGCCGACAGGGTTGCCCGGCTTCTCTGGAGCCGGTGTCGTTGACGTTGATCCGGTGGCTGATGGTGACATCGAAGTTGATCGGCGGTGAGGGCGCTACCCCGATCTGCTGCTGCAGTTCTGGTGGGCCGCTCGCTCCGATACGGTCTGCTCGTTGACCGGAGGGAGGGCCCCAGCTGTGCACATACCTGACAGCTTCCTCAACAAGGCTGGCCGCCAACGAATCCGCCAGGCCGAGGAACGCGCAGCGAGGAAGTACCGGCACAACGTCGCCGCCAAGAACGCCTTCGTCTCCCTCGCACGTCACATCGAGGCGGAGAAGCACACGGCCCAGATCGTGGCCAGGCTCAAGAGCGAGGGGCCTCGCAAGAAGGAAACGAAGGAAGCCAAGCGCCGACGTGACCTCGTCGCAGCCGTTCGGAAGCGCGCCAAGGCCGCACGGGATGTGGCCTACGCTCGGGAGCTTCTGCTCCGCGCGGAGCGCAATCCGCAGTCCGCCGCCAGGGCCGCTCAGCCTGTTCAGGCTGCTCAAGCTCGTGGACGGAGCGGCTCGGGCCCGCAGCATGCGGAGCCGATGTGGATCGGATCGCATTGGACCCGCTCGACGAGCTGACGTGGCGGGTGCGGCGGCCGTGTGAGGAGCGGAATCCGGTGCGTGACGGGATTGTGGCGATCACTGTCCGAAATCACATGGACGCTCTTCTCTGGCAGGGCGTCAGTTCTGGTGCAGGATGCCGACTGTCGGGGTGCGATGGTGGGTCGATTTGCCGACGGGCGCCCTGAGGTCCGGAAACGTGCTGGCGGAGCGGGGCGCGCAGGGCTGCGGTTGGGCTCGCCGGATCGTGCAAGCGGGTGGCGATGTCGGCCGGGCACGGCTCTGGGGGCTCAAGGCATGAGCGTTTCGCTGCTGTCCGGGTAGCTTGGCGGTTGCGAGGAGGTGGCGGACCCGATCCGTCGGCAGCCGTGCCTGAGGCTCATCGACGCTGGACCTGCGGGGCAAGAGGGCCGTGCCCGCTCCACCGTGCTGTCCGGCGATGTGCGCCGCGCCCCTTGCGTCAACCCTGCCCCGTTCGGCCGCGCGGGCGGTTCATAGATGCGCACCGCCTGCTGGTGACGCGGGCGTCCCCGCTTTCATCCGGTTGCCGAGGGCTGGCTCGATGCCCTTGTCCTATGGCCCGGTTGCCGAGACGAGAAGGGCGAGTCATGGGAGGCTGGGGCGGTGAAGGTGATCGGGTTCGTACTCAATGTGCTCTGGCTGCTCTTCTGCGGCATCTGGATGGCCATCGGCTATGTGATTGCCGGAATCATCTGTTGTGTCCTCATTGTCACCATTCCATTCGGCGTTGCGGCCTTTCGAATCGCCGGCTACGTGCTCTGGCCGTTCGGGCGGACGACGGTGGAGAAGCCGGACGCGGGTGCCCCGTCCTGCGTGGGCAACGTGATCTGGTTCGTCTTCGCGGGCTGGTGGCTGGCGCTGGGGCACATCGTCACCAGCATCCCGCTGTTCGTGTCGATCATCGGGATCCCGTTCGGCTGGGCCAACCTGAAGATGATCCCGATCTCGATCATGCCGCTGGGGCGCGAGGTCGTCTCCACGGACGAGCAGTTCGGTGGGCGCTGACCGCAGGTCCGGCGATATACGGTCATCGCCGGACCCGAACCCGCGTCCGAGCTACCGGGGTCGGGGCTGCCCCGGTGCCGCGGCGACCGAGAGCCGGAACCGGAGCGGTCTTGCTGCGCGGAGCTGATCACCGCGCAACGATCCCGTTCGGCATCGCGTCCTTCCGCCTCGCGGGCTTCATGCTCTGGCCGTTCGGCCGCACCACCGTGGTGCGGGACGACGCGGGCGCCCCGTCCTGCGTCGGCAACGTGGTCTGGCTGGTGTTCGCCGGCTGGTGGCTGGCGATCGGACACATCGTCACCAGCATCCCGCTGTTCCTGTCGATCATCGGCATCCCGTTCGGCTGGGCCAACCTCAAGATGGTCCCGATCTCGCTGACCCCGCTCGGCCGGGAGGTCGTCGACACCGACCAGGGCTTCGGCACCCGCTGACCGGAGCGCCCGAAAACCGTTCGCACAGCGGCCCGCCCCGGGGTACAACTGCCGGGTCGTGGACGGACGGTGAGGAGCGGCACGTGGTGGACGGCGAGATCATGGCCGGCGGGGTCAACCGGGTGGAGCGGCGCGGGAGCCGGGTGCTGCGCCCGACCGGGCCGTGGTCGCCGGCGGTGCACGGGCTGCTGGCGCACCTGCGGGCGGCCGGGTTCACCGCCGGGCCGCGGTTCCACGGGCTGGCCGAGGACGGCCGGGAGGTGCTGGACTTCCTGCCCGGCGAGGTCTCCGACTACCCGCCGACCCCGGCCGCCGCCTCCCGCACCGCGCTGCTCGACGCGGCCCGACTGCTGCGCGAGTACCACGACGCCACGGCCGGCTACACCGCCGAGGGCTGGATGCTGCCCGTCCGCGAGCCGGTCGAGGTGGTCTGCCACGGCGACTACGCCCCGCACAACTGCGTGCTGGCCGGCGAGCACGTGGTCGGCGTCATCGACTTCGACACCGCCCACCCCGGCCCCCGGCTGTGGGACGTCGCGTACGCGGCCTACCGCTGGGCGCCCACCACCGCCCCCGGCAACGCCGACGGCTTCGGCACCCCCGACGAGCAGGCCGTCCGGGTGCGCGAGTTCTGCGACGCGTACGGCCTCGGCCGGGCCGACCGGGCGGGCCTGGTCGACGCGATCGAGGCCCGGCTGCACGCCCTGGTCGCGCACATGCGGGCCGAGGCCGCCGCCGGGAGCGCCGCGTTCGCCTCGCACCTGGCCGACGGGCACCACCTGATGTACCTCTCCGACGCCGCGTACGTGGTGCGCGAACGCGCCCGCTTCGAGGCTCAGCTCCTGGCGGAGTGACGGGAGACGAACTCCCGGTACCAGTGGTACGAGTCCTTCGGGGTGCGCCGCTGGGTGGCGTAGTCCACGTGCACCACCCCGAAGCGCTTGCCGTAGCCGTACGTCCACTCGAAGTTGTCCAGCAGCGACCACACGTAGTAGCCGCGCACGTCCACCCCCGCGGCCAGCGCCCCGGCCACCGCCCGCAGGTGGCCCTCCAGGTAGGCGGTCCGGTCGGCGTCGTGCACCACGCCGTCCGGACCGGGGACGTCGTCCTCGGCGGAGCCGTTCTCGGTGACGAACAGCGGCGGCAGCGCCGGGCCGTACTCCTCGCGCAGGCCCACCAGCAGTTCGCGCAGGGTGTCCGGGGCCACCGCCCAGTCCATCGCGGTGTGCCGGGCGCGCGGGTCGCGGACGTGCGCGAAGCGGTTGTCGGTGGCGTCCCGCCGGGCCGGGTCGGGCTCCCGGTGCGGGGCGGTGCGGACGGTCGCCGGGGTGTAGTAGTTGACGCCCAGGAAGTCCATCGGCGCCGCGATCACGGCCAGGTCGCCGTCCCGGCGGAAGTCCTGGCGCTCGATCAGCTC
Source organism: Kitasatospora saccharophila (assembly GCF_039529925.1). NCBI lineage: Bacteria > Bacillati > Actinomycetota > Actinomycetes > Kitasatosporales > Streptomycetaceae > Kitasatospora > Kitasatospora saccharophila. The sequence continues at coordinate 117,401 of NZ_BAAANS010000025.1, forward strand.
GCCCCAGGTGTCCGCCTCCGCGGCCGGGTAGCGGCCGCGCAGCAGCGGCTCCGTCCACACCAGGTTGCGCTGGGTGCGGGCGCGCAGCGCGGCGCCCTCGTCGTCCGGGGTGGCGGGGTACACCTGGTCGAGGTTGAGGGTGATCCCGGCCTCCCGGACCCCGGCCGCGCGCAGCGCCCCCAGCGCCAGGCCGTGGCCGAGCAGCAGGTGGTGGGCGGCGGCCAGCGCGGGCGTCCCGGAGCGTACCCCCGGGGCGTGCACGCCGTTGCCGTAGCCGAGGAAGGCGCTGCACCAGGGCTCGTTGAGGGTGGTCCAGCGCGGCACCCGGTCCGCCAGCGCCTCCGCCACCACCGCCGCGTACTCCGCGAACCGGTGCGCGGTCTCCCGGGCCCGCCAGCCCCCGCCGTCCTCCAGCGCCTGCGGCAGGTCCCAGTGGTAGAGCGTCACGGCGGGCTCGATCCCGGCCGCCAGCAGCCCGTCCACCAGCCGCGAGTAGAAGTCCAGCCCGGCCCGGTTGACCGCCCCGGCGCCGGTGGGCAGCACCCGCGGCCAGGAGACCGAGAAGCGGTACGAGTCGACGCCCAGCCGCCGCAGCAGCTCGACGTCCTGCGGCCAGCGGCGGTAGTGGTCGCAGGCCGGCTCCCCGGTGTCGCCGCCCTCGACCCGGCCCGGCTCGGCGCAGAAGGCGTCCCAGACGGACGGTCCGCGGCCGTCGGCGCGGGTGGCACCCTCGATCTGGAAGGCGGCGGTGCCGGCCCCGAAGACGAAACCGGGCGGGAAGGAGAGTTCGGCCATGGGTCGATTCTTAACCGGTGAATGTGGTTGCGAACAGCTTGGACCGGATCACGGATTCATATTTTACTAAACGATTGCTTTAATCGTCCTGGCGTTCCAGGTGTTCGCGCAGGGCCCGGAACTCGTCCGCGATCCCGTCCAGCGTGTAGTGCGCGTTCAGTCCGCTCGGGTTCGGCAGCAACCACACCTCGGTGTCGCCGATCGGCTCCGGCTGCGGCCCGACCGCCGCCCGCGGCCGGCCGAACGCCGCCCGGTACGCCCCGATCCCGAGCACCGCCAGCGCGCGCGGCCGCAGCCGCCGCACCCGCTCCTCCAGCGCCCGGCCGCCCTCCCGGTACTCCTCGGCGGTCAGCTCGGCCGCCTTCGCGGTGGTCCGGGCCACCACGTTGGTGATGCCCAGCCCGAGCCCGAGCAGCTCGTCCTGCTCGGCCGGCCCCAGCTGCCGCGGGGTGAAGCCGGAGCGGTGCAGGGCGGGCCAGAACCGGTTGCCCGGTCGGGCGAAGTGCCGCCCGGTGGCGCCCGACCACAGGCCCGGGTTGATCCCGCAGAACAGCACCCGCAGGCCGGGTGCGGCCACGTCCTCGATGGCGGTGTCCTGGGCGGCGGCGAGCTGTTCGGGCGTGGGCCTGGCGCCGGTGGCCGGGCGCTGCGGCGGGGTTCGGGTCACCCCGCCCACTCTGCCGTACCGGACGGGCGCGCGAACGCCGCCGAGCGCCTGCGAACCGTTTTCGGGACCTTGGTCCCGGAGGGGTCTTCCGGCAGGTCGGAGCGGGTGCGGCCGATGTCCGGCATATCGGATGGATAGTCAGTTCGATTGTTTTCCTGACCTGATGACTTCCCGGGCGGAGAATGGGGCGGTGCCATACGAACTGAACGCGCTGATCGCCGCCGATGAGCTGATCGCCGTAGTCACGGCCGAAGTCCCGCTCGCGCGCTCCGCACCCCTGCCGCACGGCCTCGCGCTGGTGCCGATGACCGACGAACTCCACGACGCGCTCCAACACCCCTCCACCGCGCCGGACTTCGGGTTCAAGCGGTTCCCCTCCGGATTCGCCCTGCGGATCGCCGGCTGGTCCAAGTCCGCCCCGATCGCCTACGTCGAAGCCGACGAGGAGCATCCCGGCGGCCGCCGCGCCGCCCTCTGGTACGACGGCCGGATCACCCTCGGCCCGCTCGTCCCCGCCGACGGCGCCCCGCTCGAACGGGTCCTGCGGGCGCTCGGCGCCACCGCCGCGACCGCCCCCGAGGTCGCCGCCGCCGTCGACGGCCGCCGCCGCACCCCGGCCGGGCCCGCCGAGGACTGACCACCGCCGGCCCGTCGGCCGATCCGAGCACGAGGCCCGGCGCGTCCGGGTGAAGGGGCCCGCGGGGGCCGCCCGAACCGGTTCAGCGGTCGGCCGGGAGGGCGCGCCGTCGCCGGTGCGCCCTCCCGGGTGTGGAACCGCGTCCCACCGCTCAGCGGTAGTTGACGAACTGGATCGCGAAGTCCAGGTCCTTGCCCTTGAGCAGCGCCTGCACGGTCTGCAGGTCGTCCCGCGACTTCGAGCTGACCCGCAGCTCGTCGCCCTGGACCTGCGCCTTGACGCCCTTCGGGCCCTCGTCGCGGATGATCTTCGCGACCTTCTTGGCATCGTCGGTCGTGATGCCTTCCTTGATGTCGGCGAAGATCTTGTACTCCTTGCCGGACAGCTGCGGCTCCGCCGCGTCCAGCGCCTTCAGCGACAGCCCGCGCTTGACGAACTTGGTCTGCAGCACGTCCAGGATCGCCCGGACCCGCTCCTCGCCGTTGGCCTTCATCTCGATCTTCTCGCCGGACCGCTTGATCTCGGCGCCCACGTTCTTGAAGTCGAACCGGGTGGCGATCTCGCGGGAGGTCTGGTTGATCGCGTTGTCGACCTCCTGCCACTCGACCTTCGAGACGATGTCGAAACTGGAGTCGGCCATGGGTGTTGGTCTCCTTGCACTACAGGCTGCACGGTCGCGCCACCCGCCACCGGCGGGCGACGCCCCAGCCTATCCAGCGCTCCGGGCCCCTGCCCGCAACGGCCGCGCGCCGACCTTGATCACGACGTGACGTAACCGGGTGGCGAACCACCCCCCACCATCGGGTATCGTTTACGACGTCGAACGGGGCAGCGCTCCGCGAGACACCATCCCTGGCTGGTTGCCCGAGCGGCCAAAGGGAGCAGACTGTAAATCTGTCGCGCAAGCTACGCAGGTTCGAACCCTGCACCAGCCACCGGATAGCCACGTAGGCCCTGGTCAGCAGAAATGCTGGTCAGGGCCTACGTGTGTAACTTGAACATGTTGCTCTCGTGCTGCCGCCGTTTTACGGCCTTTGTCTCACTTGCACACACCTGGTCTCACTGCTGACCAGCCCGTACGGACCAGTCACGGACCAGGATCCGGAGGCGCGGCCGGCCGGGGGAGTGCGCTGGACCGCCGGGCGAGACCCTGCGAGATGAGCGCGTTCGAGTAGTCCTCGGTGCCGTGCAAGCACTTCGCGTACACCCGCAGGAGCACCACCACGCTGTGGCCCGCGCGCCGGGCGACCTCGGTCGGATCCACTCCGGAGTTCAGCGCCAGCGAGACCCCGGCGTGACGAAGGTCATAAGGTCGCTTGCCGAGCGGCGTCTCGCAGTCGGCGGGGGAGAGCACCTCCGTCCTGGCGCGCTTCCACACCACCCCGTAGCCGCTCTCCTGGACCATGCCGCCACGGGAGGTCCGGAACAGCCGGCCATCGGCGGCGGTGCCGTACGTCTCGATGTGCGTTCGGAGGATCGCCACCAGTTCCGGCGGTATCGGTACGGGCCTGGTCGCCTTGGCGGCCCGGTGCTTCAGCCCGCGCTTGTCGTGCGGTTCGCCGTCGTCCGTCCAGGACGATCCGACCCGGGGTCGGGTCTCGTCCAGAACGAGCTTTCCCCAGCCCTCCGCAGGGAGCTGGCACCGCTGGATCTTGAGGTTCACCACCTCGGCCGGGCGCATCCAGGCGTAGTAGATGCAGGCGAAGAAGCCCACCAGGTGAGCCCCGCGCCGTCCCTGCCGACCGACCGCCTCCAGGAGCGATGCCGCCTGCTCCGGGTTCACCACGACGCCCGGATCCACGGCCTCTTCGACCTCTGGCGGCTGCCACTGCACCAGCGGCAGAGGGTTGGCGACGAGCAGGCCCTCCTCCACCGCGTAGCCGAAGATGTGGTTCAGGATCCGCCGCTTCCGAAGGCGGACGGTGGGTGCTGCCGGCTTGCCGTCGAGCTTCACGGCCAAGGCGTCGAGAAGGCGGCGGACCGTCTTGGGCTCCTCGAAGGCGGACACGGGGAGGGAGTTCTTCGCCACCCAGGCGAGGGCGCGCTCCACCTCTGCGGGCGGTTCCTCGGACCACTGGTTGACGTTGAAGGCCCAGCTGTAGAGCGCCCGACGGACGAACCGCTTGTCCGGCATCCCGGCCTTGGACTTCACCAGCTCGAACGTGACGGTCGCCAGGGCATCCGCCCACGTTGTCCGGGTCTTGGCGGGCGCACCCATCCAGCGCTTCTCCACGTAGTTCCGCCCGAGCTGGTACCACGTGATCTGCTTCTCCTTGCGCAGCTCGGAGAGCGGCAGCCCGCGATCCACGTCGAACGGCTCCCCGGCGCGGGCGGCAGTGATCAGCTCCGCCTTGCGGCCGTCGGCCTGCGTCTTGGTGAGGAAGGACTCCGAGAACTCCCGGCCGGCCACGGTCCAGCGCACCATGTAGGGCTTCTTGCGGTCCGGGCGGTGGCGGTGCTCCCAGAACTGGACCTTGTAGGAAGTCGCCATCAGGCCGCGCGCCCTTCCTGCTCGGCCCACCAGTCGTCCAGGGCTTCGCGGGTGATGCGGATCTGGCCGTTCGGCAGCTTCGCGCACTTCGGTGCCTTGCCCCGGGCGCGCATCCGGTAGAACGCGGCGCGGGAGAGGCCGATCTCGTCCAGTACCTCGCTGAGGGTCAACCTCTGCTGCCTAGCCATGGTGGGTCGGTTCTCCTTCCGATCCGGGAGCGGGTTGGACGGCAGCGGCCAACCAGGACTCGCCGCGGCTGAGGCCCCGGCCGGCGAAGGCCCAGTGCGCGAGCACGAGGGTGCTCTCCTCATCAGTCGGGGCGCTGGGGCCGTGGAGCTGTTGGAGGGTCTGTGCGCGGCGCCAGGCGGCGCGGGCTGCTCGGAGTGCTCCGAGGGTGGTCGAGTACTTCCGGGTCTTGGTGGAGAAGTGGCCCCGGAAGCCGAGCATGTGGGCCCAGGCGCGGAGGCGGAGGTCTTCCAGCTCGGGGCGGGCGCCGAGCGTCCAGCAGGTGCGGATCAGTCGGCGGGCGTGCTCGGGGATCTCCAGGTTGGCGATTTCGGCGAGCAGCCGGAGGGGCCGGTCGAGCGCGCCCGTGGCGGTCTCCGCGCCCTTGGTGGCGTACTTGGCAATGTAGGCCGCGACCGCCCGTTCCGTGATCGGGACCGGGCCGGTGAAGTCCGCACTACGGATGGTGCGGACGTCGAGTTGGCGGCCCCAGACGAACCGGTGAGCACGGCCGTCGACGAGCGGGCCCGGGATCTCGGTGCGGGCGGCGGCGGCCCGGATCGCGTCGGTGAGCAGTTCGGCCGAGGCCCACACCGGCGGGGGCTCGTGGCCACCTTCCGGGCCGTCGAGGCGGATCACCGCGTGGAAGTGGATCGCCCCGCGCTTCTGGTACTCGGCGACCTTCCCGAAGGAGACCCGGGCGTGCTCACGGAACTCGCGCTGCGACAGGCCGGCGCGCTTGGCGATTTCCCGGCGGAGGTAGATCGAGAAGCGAGCCCAGAGCTTGCCGGCATGGGCGTTCCACAGCACGGCGGCTTCGTAGTCGTACGCCTCGGGGGCGAGTGGCGAGCCGAGCAGGGCATCGTCGGAGGCGTGCACGGTGCCGCACCTGCAACGGCCGGAGGCAGGCCGGTTGTGCACCGGCCCGAACGACGGGGCGGTGAAGGTGGCGAACACCCGGGGGTGTACGGCGACGGTCTCCGGCATGCCCTTGCCGCCGACCAGCCCGGCGGTGATCAGGTGGTAGGTGTCGCGCCGGTACGTCTCGGCGCACGGGGCACAGCGGGTGATCCGCCGGTTGCCGCACCGCACCAGCAGGTGGCCGGCGGGCAGGCGCGAAGAGTCCAGGTGGTGCAGCACCTCCCCGGTTCCTCCGTTGACCTCGGTCCGCCAGCCGGCGAGCCGGATCGGCGAGGTACACCCGGCGAGACCGGAGAGCTGCCGGACCAACGCGGGCATGGTGCCCAGCGACGCCAGCGCGGACAGATCAGCGATGGGAGGTTCAGCGGTCAGGCGCACAGCTACTCCTTTCGAAGTGAGGCCCCGGAGGCAGCAGTTGAAGCCTCCGGGGCGATGCGGTCAGGACTGATTGGGCGCGGGCTTGGCATGCTGCTCGGTCCACTGCTCGGCGCAGACCTTGTGGACGGGCTTGCCACGGTCGGAGCGGAGGTTGGTGGGCTTGGTGCAGACGCCGCAGGGGGCGGGCTTGTTGTCCCAGTGGCGGGAGTCGCGCCAGTCGAGGAGGGCCATGTCAGAGCACCGGCAGGAAGGCGCGGGCAACGGTGCCCCGGCCGTGGCAGGTGGGGCAGTTGACCGGGGTGGTGGTGCGGGTGCCGTCGTGGCGGTGGCCGGTGGTGATGGCGCGGCCGAAGCCGTCGCAGTTGTGGCAGATCAGGCGTGCCGGGCGGGTGCGCTGGGGCATGATGGTGCTCTCCTTCGCGGACTTCGGTTCGGGGAGGGTTGAGGTCCTCGGCGCGGCGGGATGCTTGGCGGCTTGCTGCCGTGCCGAGGACCGGTTCGTTTTCAGCGGCGGCGCGCGGTGCGGGCGCCGGGCTTGGCGGCGTACATCTGGCCGTCGGCCGCCGACAGGGCCTCGGTGAGCAGCAGGGTGGCCGGGTGCGAGGTGCCGACGGACGCGCTCACGCTCAGCAGCTCGGTGCCGAACGGGACCGGGTGGTGGAGCTGGTCGTTCAGGTCGGGGACGCGGTGTTCGGCGTCGAGGACGACGGCGGCGAACTCGTCTCCGCCGAGGCGGGCGGCGATGCCGTCGGTGCCGCACCAGGTGGCCAGTCGGCGGGCGGTCGCGGTGAGCACGGCGTCTCCGGCGGCGTGGCCGTGGGTGTCGTTGACGGCCTTGAAGTCGTCCAGGTCGATCAGCAGGACGGTGGTGCGCTCGGGGTGGCGGCGGATGAGGCGTTCGGCGCGGGTGGTGAAGCCGTCGCGGGTGAGCAAGCCGGTGAGGGGGTCGCGGCGGGCGGTGGCGAGGCGGCGGGCGAGGGCGGTGCTGTGGGTGGTCCAGCCGAGCAGGGGGACGCCGGCGGCGAGGAGCGGGGCGAGGTGCATGGCGGTCCTTCCGGAGCGGGTCGAGGTCTCCGGGGCGGCGGGATGCTTGGCGGCTTGCTGCCGTCCCGGGGACTGGTTCAGATGCCGAGGGAGAGTGCGCGGGCGGAGGCCCGGTCGAGCAGGTGGTGCACGTCGGCCTGCCGGGTGCCGGAGGCGTCGTTGAAGGCGTCCGGGGAGGCGACGGGCCGTCCGGTGGCGTGCAGGACCTCCATCACCTGGTTGCGGGCCCGGCTGACCGTGTACGGCGTGCCGTAACCGTTGAGCAGGACGGCGGCCTGGGCGCCGAGGAGGCAGACACGGCCGGCGGAGTCCCACAACTGGCCCTGGACCCAACCGAATTCGGCGAGGTAGCGGGAGGTCAGCCGCAGGTGGTCCGCGACGCTGACGGCGACCGGCCGGGCGGGGCGGTGCGCGAGCCGGTCCAGCACGGACAGCCGAGGCAGCGGGAAGCCCGCGTTCCACCGCTGAACCGTGCTGCCGTAGGTGCAGATCAACGGCGCGACGGTGCGGGCCTGGACGGGCAGCGTGGCCAGGTACACCTCGATCTCCGCGACCAGGGCCGAGCCTTCGGGGGTGAGCGACAGCGAGTCCGGCAGCAGCAGCGTGGGCGTCATCGTCCGGCCCTCACTTGCTGCCGGTGCGGTTGACGACCTCGACGCCGGAGCGGGTGGTGTCGTCGATCAGCGGCGCGGCCGGGGTGCTGGCGAGGTAGAAGCCGAGCAGCAGCAGCGCGGTGACGGCCCACCAACGGAGGCGCGTGTGCCGGACGACCAGCCAGCCGACCACGGCGAGGACGGCGACGAACGGGAGCGTGAGCGTCATCTCTGGCTTCTCTCAGGTCAGTTCGGCGGCGAGCGCCGAGGCGAGGGGGTCCGCGATGCCGAGTCGGGCGCGCAGGGTGCCGGCGTCGATCGGGCTGCCGGTCCGGGCGCGGTGGTCGTCGGCGAGCTTGCGGGCGTGGTCGAGCAGGAACGGCGGTACGGGCGGGGCCGTAGCCGGAGCGGGGGCGCTGACCGGCGGAGCGGGCGGCGGCGAAGGCGTGGGCGGGGCCGCCAGCGCGGGCACCGGCTCGGGTTCCTCGATGGCGACCGGCTCGGGCTCGGGCTGGGGTTCCGGCTCCACGACGTACATCGGCGGGAGGTCTTCCTCGGCCTCGAACTCCGCAGGCTCGCTGACCGGGGTGTGAGCCGCGGAGTGGACCAGCAGGGTTCCGCCGAGGAACGCGGCGGCGGGCCAACCGGCAACGATGATCCGCAGCCAGGTCGGGGTGTGGCCGAGGTCCAGCAGCCCGGCGGTGCCGATGTTGGCCCCGAGCGAGGCGGCGAGGGCGATCACGAACCAGACCCAGGCGAGCCGGACGGAGGCCCGGGAGCGGAGCCGACGCCAGGCTGCGACCAGCAGCAGGTCCACCGAGACCGGGTAGGCCCACGCCTTCCAGCCGGTCTGTCCGGCGGCTTCGGCCAGGTCGTGCAGGTGGGCGAAGGACAGCGCGGCGGCGATCGCGGCCTGGAGCAGTACGGCGTCCAGCTTGGGCAGGCGGCGCATCGGGTCACCTCCCGTTCGACTGTGCGGCGGGCTCGTCCGAGGTGGTGCCGGCGCCGAGGCAGTCCAGGCAGGTAGCTTCCTGGTCGGCGACCTGACGCCGGCGGTTCCCCCGGCCGATGTGGACCGCGACGCTGATCTGCCCGGTGCCTTCGCAGGCGGGGCACTCACGGGGCGCGTATGCGGCGGTCACAGCACTACCGGTTTCGGCTGGACCGGTCGGCGGCGCGGCGGGCGTCCCGGGCCACCTTGGCGGCGTCGCGGTCGTTCGGGTTGTTCGCGGCGATCCGCTCCAGCAGGTCGGCCTTCTCGGCCAGCAGCGGACCGGTGTCGCCGCCGGCACGGACGCGGGCGAGGAAGGCCCCGATCTCGGCGATGGAGGGCTTACGGGCCATGGGAGTTCAGCTCCATTCGGGCATGGCGCGGGTAGGGACTTGACGCGATGCGGTCACGCCGGCCGTGCGTGCGAGGGGGTGCTACTCGGCGATCGGGGCCGAGGCGTAGAACGGCGGGGCGGACGGCATCGGCGGGACGTCAGCCGAGCTTCCGAAAGCCGCCGTGTCCTGCGGGCGGAACGCCGCCAGGCGGTACAGGTCGGGCGTCAGGTGCGCGAACTTGATGCAGCGGTCGGCGACTTCGCCGAGCGAGCGGTACGGGGTGCGGATCTCGTACCACCGTCCGGAGGTGTCGCCGGTGACGGCCATGCCGGGCATGGACGGGCTGATCCGGGTGGCCGCGACCATGGCCGTCTCGGAGATGTCCCCGAGGCCCATGCGCGCGGTCTCCACGTCGTTGACGCGGTGGACGGTGCGGCCGGTGAGCTGGGAGCGCAGCATGGTCGCGCCCTTGCCCAGGTCGGCACCGAAGCGCTGGCCGCTGATCTCCAGGAAGATGCCTGCGGCGCGGGCGAGTTGGGCGAGGCGGATCAGCGCGGTGACGATCTGGTTCCGGCGCGGTTCGTCGGCCTTCGACGCCACGAGGAACAGTTCGGCGATCTCGTCCACCAGCACCACGATCGGCACCGGGCGGACCTTCTCCGGCAGGCCCCAGATGTCGGCGGTCATCTCCTCCGCCGGCACCGAGCCGGGCATGCCCTGGTAGGCCCGGATCAGGTCGTACCGGTCGTCCATCTCGATCAGCAGGGCCAGCACCAAGCCGAGCGCTTCCTCCTGGCTGGTGGCCAGCGCCGAGAGCCGAGGGGCGAAGGGCCGCTGTTCGATACCGCCCTTGCAGTCGATCCCGACCAGGGCGACCGGCTGAGCGGCCAGGCCGTGGATCAGGTTCCGGGTCAGCATGGACTTGCCGGACTGACTCGCACCGAGGTTCAGCCCGTGCGCGACCTCCCGGAAGTCCCGGACGTGCGCCGTACCGTCCGAACGCTGGGCGACCGGGACGCGCAGCAGGCTGTCACCCTTGATACCGGTCCGGCGCGGCATCCGGACTTCCCGGAGCACGTCGTAGCCGACGATCCGCAGGTCCACGATCCCCGGCTTGACCTCGGAGACGTACACCGCGTGTACGCCCCAGGCGTGCCGGAGCCGCTGGGCGGCGTTGGCCACGTCCTCGGTCTCCTGCCCACGGGCGAGCCGGAGGCGGATCCGCAGACCGGTGGACGAACCCCGGATGCCCTTGATCTTCGGGACGGCGGGCTTGCTCTCCCGGTTGGTCGCCTGAGCCGCCATGGCGCGCCAGAACGACGGTTCGACCGTCAACCCGCAGGACTCCATCACGGCGTCGTAGTCGCGGTGGATCCGGGCGATGGTCAGCGGCAGTCCGACCGTGGACCAGTACGCGCGCGGGTGCTTCACCTTCGCGTAGAGCGCGGCCCCGGTGCCGGCGGCGGCCGGGATGCCGAGTTCAAGGAGAGCGGCGGTCAGCGCGGACACCGGTCATCAGCCCTTCGCGCCGACGAGCGCGGGCATCGTGGCGGTGACGGCCTCGGCGCGGAAGGCGATGCCGGTGCGCTTCTGGCCGTTGAACTCGTTCTCCCAGGGGCGGGCGATCAGCTTGGTGAGCGCCACCAGCGTCCCGGGGACCAGGCCCTCCGGCAGGCCGGGCTGCGGCACGGTCAGCGACAGGATCTCGGCCTGGCCGTTGGCGACGAAGGTGACGTCGAGCGTCATCAGCGGGGCGCCCGTCTCGGTGTCCATCGCCATCTCGCCGGTCCGCCGGTCCTTCAGCTTCGGCCGGGGCTCCTGGGCGACCATCACCAGCGCGCCGGTCGTGTCCACGGGGATGAGACGCATCTTCGGTACTCCTTCGCTGAGCCGGGGCATACGTCCCCGGGCACCGATCGGCCCCAAGGAAGGGCTGAAGGTCATCAACTCCTCAAGTCCTTAAGTCCTCATGAGGAGTTGATATGAACTATGACGGCGCATCAGCTAGTCGTCAACTCCTCTTGAGGACTTAAGATGTTCGGGAGACCACGACAGGACGGTGACGGCCCCATGGCCAACCAGTACGAGCGGATTTCCACCGATCTGCGGCAGCAGATCGCCAGCGGAGAGCTGGCCCCTGGCGAGAAGCTGCCGGCCGAATCGCAGCTCGCGAAGCACTACGACGTGAGCGTGCCGACGGTTCGCCAGGGCGTGGGAGTGCTCCAGGCCGAGGGGCTCGTCGAGAAGCAGCACGGTCGCGGGACGTTCGTCCGCCGCCAGCCGAAGAAGGTCACCCGCAGCAACGAGCGCCACCAGTGGGAGAAGGACCGGGCCCGCCAGCCGGAGGACATCCGCAAGAGCACCGGCGCGACCGAGCACGACACCGGCCTGACCGTGGACGACCTGACCTTCAGGGCGAAGTACGACACGGTGCCGGCGTCGGCGGACTTGGCCGCAGAGTTCGGCGTCCCGGAGGGAACCGACCTACTCAGGCGCGAGTACCGGACGGCGTACAGCCAGGAACGGCACCCCTTCAACCTTGTCCGCTCCTACCTGCCGCTCGACCTGGTCTCGGCGAACCCGGACCTGCTGCGCGAAGACCGCGAACCGTGGCCCGGCGGGACGCAGAACCAGCTCCACACCCTGGGGATCGAACTGGACCGCATCGTGGAGACCTTCCGCGCCCGGCCCCCGACGCCCGAGGAAGCCGAGGAACTCGGCCTGCCGGTCGGTGTCGCGGTGGTGCTGCTCCGGAAGACTTCGTACGACACCACGGACCGCGTGGTGGAGGTCTCCGACGTGACCCTGCCCGGCGACCGCACCGAGATGGTCTACACGACCAAGCTGGAGAGGTGGTGAGCATGGCCAACACCGTCAGCGTCATCACGGCAGTGCACGGCCCGGCGGCGAAGTTCCTGGCCGACGCCTACAAGTCGCTGTTGGAGCAGGACCTGCCCGCCGGGTGGGACTGGCAGTGGGTGATCCAGGAGGACGGCGAGACCGACGAGGTAACGCCGTACGTCCCGGACGACCCGCGCATCAGTTTCGGCCAGGGGCGCCACGGCCGCGCCGGCATGGCCCGCACCATCAGCCTGGCCCGCGCGACGGGCGAATTCGTCAAGGTGCTGGACGCTGACGACATGCTGCCCCCCGGAGCCCTGGCCCGAGACCTTGCGGTGCTCACCAGTCGGCCGGACGTGGCGTGGACGACCTCCCGGGTGCTCGACCTCCTCCCGGACGGCCGCACGGTCGGCTTCGACCAGGACCCGCCCGAAGGCCCGATCGAGCGCGGCGAAGTCCTCCAGCACTGGAAGGCCCACAATTACCGGGCCCAGGTCCACCCGGCCACGCTGTGCGCCCGGCGCGATCTGGTGCTGGCACTGGGCGGCTGGATGGCTCTCCCCGCCTCCGAGGACACCGGGTTGCTGATGGCGCTGGACGCCGTCAGTCGCGGGTGGTTCGTCGCCGACACCGGACTGCTCTACCGGAAGTGGCCGGGGCAGAGCACCAGCCAAGCCGCGCATGTGCTGGAGACCGAGTGGGAGTCCCGGATGGCGGTGATCGAGGCACGGGCCGAAGCCCTGTCCGCACTGAACACGTGGCGGTTCGACGGCGCCTGACAGCCGACGTTGATCAGCACGGCCCCGGTAGCGAGGGAGACCTTGCTGCCGGGGCCGTTCGCTGTCTTCCGACTGGCTACTGCTCTGCTGAACTCTCCCTCTGCTCCGGGAGGATGAGGCCGCGGGCGGTGTGCTGGTCGCCGACGAACCCGCCGGACACTCCGAGGTCGGCGCGGGCGACTTCGTGGAAGGCGTTGATCGCTCGGAAGATCTCCGTGTGAAGGGCCCGCCACTCCTCCAGAGGCCCGTCCACCAGCCGGCGGGCTCGCCAGTCGATCGCCAGCGCGGCGGCATTCACGGCATGAGCCGACTCGATCACCCGGTCCCCGGCGAGCATCATCAGCCGCTCGAAGGCGAGCGCGCGCCGGCCCTCGGCCTCGGTGAGGTCCATCAGCAGCTCGTGCTCCGTCCTCGGCATGTCGCGGATCGAGTGCGTGACCTCGTAGGCCAGGACGGAGGCGTAGATGCAGGACCGGACGCTGCCCACGTACTCGACGTAGGCGTCGAGCTTCTTCTCGTCCCAGCGGACCCGAAGCGAGTCCCGGCGCTTGCTGCGTTCCACGAGCTGATTCGTCGCGTAGGTGCTCAGCCCACCCAGCAGCACGGCCGCGATGGTGACGAGCTGTGTAACCGTATCCATGATCCCCCGATGTGACGCGACGTCAGCCGAACCAGCCGAGCATACGGACGGTCGGGCCAGGTCAACAGGGGGCAAGGGAAGTGATCAGGGGGTCCTACGTTGTTGGTGGGTTGGACGGGCCGTCGTAAGGTCCAGAGGCCCAGAGACGCCGGGCATGGCTTTCAGGGGGTTGCCCACGATG
>NZ_BAAANS010000026.1:0-122639 GCF_039529925.1 Kitasatospora saccharophila
CCCGGCCCACCCCCGCTTGCGACCGCCCGCCCGCTGAGATCACCGCAGGCCGAACTGACGCCTCAGCAGGCGGCGGCCGGCTCCGCCGCCCCCTCCTCCAGGGGCGTCTCCGGCTCGGCCCGGCCGACGCCGCGCACGGCCGGCAGCAGGCAGATGAGCGAGCAGGGCAGCACCGAGCAGGAGATGGCCGTCCACAGCGTGCCGGAGTCGCCCAAGTGGTGGGCGGCGGGCCCCACCAGCGCGTAGCCGAGGGGCATCGAGACGAGGCTGAACAGCGTGTCGTACGAGGAGACCCGGGAGAGCACCTCTTCGGGTATGACGCGTTGGAGGGTCGCGTCCCAGACCGCGTTGAGCAGCACGACACCACCGTTGGAAGCTGCGGCGGCGAGCGCGACCACCGGCGCCGGCAGCCGGGCGAGCAGCGCCAGGAGCGGCAGGGCTGCCAGGGTGAGGGCCAGGTTGCCGGCCACCAGTGGGCGACTCGGCTGCCAGCGCATGGCCAGCGTGCTCGCCGCCAGTGATCCGGCCGACATGCCGGCTGCCACCAGCCCCCAAGCCGCGGAACCGCCGAGCTGCCGCTGGGCGAGGACCGGTCCGAGGACGAAGAACGTCGCCATCCCGAAGTTCCAGGCGGCGTGGGCCAGGAGATTCAGCAACAGCCATCGGCGGGCGGACACCTCGTGCCAGCCCCTGACCAGATCGGCGAGGAAAGTCCGTCCCGTTCTCGCCCGGACCGCGACCCCGACGAGCCTCAGCAGCACCGTGACGTTGACCGCGAAGGAGGCGGCGTCGATGAAGTACACCACCTGCGGGGCGGTGAACGGGATGAGGAGTCCGGCGGCCGCCGGCCCCACGATCATGGCACCGCTGCGGGTCAGCGACTGCAGGGCCGCGGCCCGCTGGAGCATCGGGCGCTCCACCAGCGCCGGCACCAGCCCGGCGGAGGCCGGCCCGTAGAAGCCCGCCGCGATCCCGTACAGGCCGTTGCCGACGGCCAGCACCCCGGCTGATTCGTGCCCGGTGGTGATCAGCAGGCCCAGGCCCAACTGCACGGCGCAGCGCACCGCATCGGCCGCGGCCATCTGGTGGCGCCGTGAGATCCGGTCCGCCAGGACGCCGCCGACCAGCGCCGCCAGTACCCGGCAGACCATGCCGACGGCCAGGACGGCACCGAGACCGCCCGCACCGCCGCCCGCCCCCAGCACGGCGAAGGCCGTGACCACCGGGACCATGCCGTCACCGACGGAGGAGACCAGCTGGCCGGTCCAGAACATGCGGAAGGCACGGATTCCCAGCGGCGCGAAGCCGTCCCGCAGACCCACTCGAATCAGCCGACCGTTCCGACTACCGCACTGTCGGGCCACCAGATCGCGACGGACCCGGCGCGCTCCGCGGCCTCGGGGCCGGGGTGGCTGGAGTGGCCGGCGAACACCAGCACCGCGACGAAAGCCGCAGCGAGGCAGAGCGAGGAACAGACGGATCGAGTACGCATGGTCGTCCTACGGATCGTAGTTTCCGGATCGGGAGAACGGACGTTTGAACGCTCTGCTTCCCCCTCCTCCATCCTGCGGGAGGCCAGGGCCGGCGTTCCAGCTCCCGAGGGTGCGAGTGCCTGCCATGGCGTGCTTCCGCACCCTCCGGCGAGCGGAGCGGACGACCTGACGAACCGTCATGCCGGTAACCCCGCCCCACCACTGGACGGCAGGGCGGCGCGACGATTTCTACGGAGCGAGCCAGCCCAGTTGGACCGCCTTTACGCCCGCCTCGAAACGGCTCTTCGCCTGCAGGTCGACCAGCAGCTCGGAAATCAACCGACTGAGCGTGCGCGGAGATATGCCCAATACCCGGGCGATCCGATCGTCCTTGACCCCGTCCGCCAGCATCCGCAGCAGTGCCCGCTGCTGTTCGCCGGGGCCGTCCGGGGCCGTCCGCTGGTGCTCCGCGTCGATGAGGTGCGCCTGGTGCCAGCAGTGCTCGAAGAACGCGAGGCCGGCCTGCACCAGCGGTCCACCGCGCAGCATGCAGATGCCGCTCCCCGGGTTGACCGGGTCCAGTGGGAGCAGGACGAGTTCGCGGTCGACGATGAGGAGATCGGTCGGCACGTGGGCGCACAGGCGCACCTCGGTGCCGATCTCGACCGCGCTCTGGAAGTAGCGGCGCAACCGGGTGGCCGCGAAGAAGCTGGACGGGTAGAGCGAGCGGACGGTCACCCCGCGGTCCAGCAGCCGGCGGTCCCGGTCCAGCGAAGCGGCCAACTGCCTGGCCTCCGGCAGCGGGCCGGGGTGCATGGACTCGACGGTGGAGGTCGTCACCTCCGCGAGGTCGTCGAAGAACCGCCGAATCTCGGCACGTTCGGTGATGACGGTCATGCTCAGGTCGGCCTGCTCGCCGGCCGGCAGGAACGCGTGGTCGGCGAGCAGTCGTTCGACCGCGTCGGCCCGCTGCAACAACTGCCGAGAATAATCCCTCAGCTGGTCGCACTGCTCGACGAGCAGCTGGCTCAGGGCGGCGCTCGGGGGCAACGCCACGATTCCGTCCCCCGACGCGGTTTCCTTCACCATGCGCAGGGCTGACAGTTCGTCAAGTACCAGGCCGAGACTCTTCGGCGAGACCGCCAGGGCGGACTGCAACTCGTCCCTGCCGATGGCACCCCGAGCCCTGAGGGTTTCGTAGACCCGTCGACCGGATATCCCGGGGATCTCTTCCATGGCTCCCCCTAAGCCAGAAGTGAACGCCTTCGGCGCCGAATGGCCCCGAAAAATTCGACGTCAGCATAGCAGTCGAATTTCCGGCGATGCTCTTGACATACCGGACAAGGGGAACATTGTTCGCTTACGGCTCATCGCCGGGCGGGCAGTGTCGCAATGCGAATTCGAGCTGCACCGAGATTCGCTCCACCACGTCCGCGAGCCTGCGTTCCTCGTGTCCGCCGTCGTAGTGGTGCAACTCGACGGGACCGCCGCCCCGCTCCACCTCGCGGGCGTACGCCTCGATCTGGGCCGGTGGACAGCGCGGGTCGCGGGCGCCGGCCACCAGCAGGACGGGGGCCCTGACGGCCGGCGCCCAGGTGATCGGCGAGGCCCGGCGGTAACGGTCCGGCACCTCGTCCGGAGTGCCGCCGAAGAGGGCCCGGTCCAGCGCGCGCAGCCGCTCGGTCTCCTCCTCGTAGGCGGCGGCGAAGTCCGCGACCGGAGCGACGGCGAAGCCGGCGCGCCACCGGTCCGGGTGGACCCCCAGCGCCAGCAGGGCGAGACAACCGCCCCAGGAGCTTCCTCCCACGAGGGCCCGGGTGTCGTCGATCAACCCGTCCGCGGCCAGTCGCGCACGGACCGCCATCAGATCGGCGACCTCGGCGTGACCGATGTCCCCGGCGGCCGCGTCCCGCCAGGCCCGCCCGTAGCCGGTGGAGCCGCGGTAGTTGGTCCGCACCACCTGGTACCCGTGGTCCACCCAGGCGGAGACGTACGGGTCGTACGCGTCGGCGTCGAAGGCGGCGGGCCCGCCGTGCAGCAGGAACACCGTGGGCGGTACCGGGCCGCCGCGTTCCACCGGCGGCCCGGAGAGCAGGGCGTGCACCCGCCCGCCCGGACCGTCCGCCCAGACGTCCCGCACGGGGGCGCCGTCCGGCAGGTCGCCGCCGTACAAGGTGCCGTGCCGGGTGGAGCGGACCCGTGCGGAGCGCTCCGACGACGACCAGAGGTAGTCGACGCCGTCCGGACGCGCGGCGGCGGCACGTATCTCACCGGGCTCGTGCGGGATCCGCCGCGGGCCGCCGTCGAGCGGGAGTTCGTACAGCTCGTCCCGCCCCTGCCAGGACCGGCAGACCACCAGGCCCGCCCCGTCCGGGGTCCACTGCGCGCGCAGTTCGCCGAGCAGCCCGTGCCGCAGCTCCAGCACGGTCCGGGCCCGGCAGTCCCACAGCAGCAGCCGGTGCTCGTCCCGCGCCTCCGAGAGCACCAGCAGGCGCCCGTCCGAAGGGCGGGGCGAGAAGCCCAACGGCCGGGCGACGCCCTCCCCGCCCAGCGGCCAGTCGGCCAGCACTTCGCCGCTCACCGGATCCAGCACCCGCAGATCCGGTCGCAGCGGGCCGCCCGCCCCGACATCGGTGACCGACAGCATCGTGCCGTCCGCCGACAACTGCTCGACCTGGCGGTCTCCGGCGAAGTCGAACACCGGGCCGCGGCCGGCGTCGGCACCCGGTTCGCCACCGGTCAGGACCCTGGTCGTGCCCCCGCTGAAACTGCCGAGCGCGAACCGTCCTCCGCCCAGGGCGAGTCCGGCGGGACGCCCGTCCGGGCCGACCGGCTCGGCGACGCCGCCCCCGAAGGGTTCCCGCCACCACCGGCCCCGGCCGATGCGCCGCGGATCGGCGAACCACCACACCCACCGGCCGGCCGGGTCCAGCGCGTACCTGCCCGTCCCGCCGGGCTGGTCGGTCACCTGCCGACGCGATCCGCTGCTCCGGTCCCAGGCGACCACCTCGGGTTTGCCGGACTCCGCGCTCAAGAGGACGCAACGGTCCGGCGCTAGTGCCGCGTAGCGCGGCAGGTGCAGCCGGCCACCGGCGAATCTCCGTCGCCAGTCCGCCGGTTCGGCCGGAACCCGGGTCACCGGACACCGCCCGGCGCGGCTGGGGCGTGGTCGGCGGCCCACCCCTCGGCCGCCCACGTCCCGATCCGCCGCACCGCTTCCGCCAAGTCCTGCGCGGGGACGGCGAAGCTCAGCCGGGCCCGGCCGCCGCTCCCGGGACCGAACTCGGTGCCGGGGACGGCGAGCACGCGCAGCCGGAGCGCGAGGGTCCGGCACCACGTCCCGGCGTCCAGGCCCGACACCGAGACGTCGGGCCAGGCGAAGCACCCGGCTCGCGGGGTGTCCACGCGCAGCCCGGCCGCGCGCAGCCCGGCGACCAACCGGTCCCGGCCGTCCAGCAGCGCGCCGCGGTGGGAGGCCGGGTGGTCGCCGCCGGCCCGCAACACGGCCAGCGCGCACAGTTGGGAGACGGTGGAGACGGACATGCTCAGGGCGTAGTGGGTCCGGGCGATCCGCGCGGCGAGTTCGGCGCGGGCATGCGCGTACCCGACCCGGAAGCCGGTCATGGCCTGGCCCTTGGAGAAGCTGAAGACGGAGACGAAACGGTCGGCCGACCGCCCGGCCCCGGCGGCCGGCGACCGGTGGGCCGCGTCGAAGCACAGCTCCTCGTAGACCTCGTCGCTCACCACGGTGAGCTGCCGGTGCTCCGCCAGCAGCGCGTACAGCCGCGGGTACCAGGTGGGGTCGGCGACCGTCCCCGTCGGGTTGGCGGGGAAGTTCCACAGCAGGACGGCCGCCCCCGGCGCGGCCCGCGCCAGGCCGTCCCAGTCGGGTCCCGTCCCGTCGACCCGGTACCCCGCGGTCCGCAGTCCGAGGGACCGGCAGGCCGCGCGGTAGGCCGGATAGCCCGGCTCCGGGACCAGCACGGTGCCGCCCGGGGCGCAGAGCGTGGCCAGCGCCGCGGTGATCGCCTGGCTGGCGCCGTTGGTCACCACCACCTCCCGCCCGGTGGCGTCGATGCCGTTGACCCGGACGAGCTTCTCCGCCAACTCCCGGCGCAGCACCGGCAGTCCGCCCGGCGGCGCGTAGCCGAAGGACGGGCGGTCCGCGAGCCGGCGCAGGACCTCCGACACCGCTCGCGGCATCGGGTGCGCCGGGTCGCCCAGCCCCAGGTCGAGAACGCGGTCCGCCGGAACGGACCGGAGATCGGTGGTCATGCGGAATTCCTTTCCGGGAACGGCTATAAGTGGGGGGTGTACGAAACCGCCGAAGACCTCGCCCGGCTCCAGGAACTCATCGACGACAGCGCCCGCCGGGCCTCTCCCGGCTTGCGCGCCTCCTTCGGCCTGCCCGAACAGTCGCTGTCCGCCGCACAGGTGGTCCGGCGCTGCGACGGGGTCTTCCAGGTGGTGCTGGCCACGGTGACGGCCGCCGGGGAGCCCCGCTGCGCACCGGTCGGGGCGCTCTTCGTCCACGGCCGGTTGTACGTCCCCACGACCGCCGGGTCGTTCCGCGCCCGCAATCTCGCGGCCCGCCCCGCACTGAGCCTCAGCCTGGCCGGCGATGACGGTTTCGCCCTGGTCGCCCACGGCGCCGGCGAGTTGGTCACCCCCGCCGACCCGGGGTTCGGCGAGGTCGAGGACGCCCAGTTCGCCGCCAGGGGCACGCGGGTGGGCGACTGGGGACGGGGCCTGTTCATCCGGGCCCGGCTCGGTTCCCTGTTCACCTACGCCCGCGACCCGAAGAGCTACCCTCCGGCCGAACCGGCACCGGCCGCGGATCCCACAGGCCCGGCCCGCCGGTCCTGAGCCGCAGCCCCACCCACAGCGGTCCGGCCGTACCGTCGGCCAGCGAGTGGTTGACGTGACGGCCGGAGTCGTCCGGCAGCAGGAGCCTGCCGTGCCGCGGGTTGGCCCGCGCGGCGATCGAATCGAACACCGGGTCGAGGGCGGCCGGGACGGTCCGGCCGGTGCCGTCGAGCTCCGCGGCGTCCAGCAGGAACTCCGCCCAGCCGCTGAGCCCGCGTGCCAGGCCGGTCCGGGCCGGGCTGCACCAATGCGGTACCGCACCGACGAGCCGTTGCACCGCGGCGAGGGTGTCCAGCCCGCACCGTACGGCAGCCACCAGCAGCCGGCCTTCACCGGTCAGACCGTCGTGGTGCGCCAACTGCCGGACAGCGCTCACCGGTTGGGCCGCCACCCGGTCGCAGATCCTCGCCACCTCCCGCTCCGCCCGGCGCGCGGCCGGACCGTGGTCCAGGAAGCGGCCCGCGGCCAGCAGGAACCAGGCGATCCCGGCAGCGCCTGCCGCCAGCCCACCGGTCGGCGGTACCGGAGAAGCGTCCAGGGCCGCCACGAGGGCCTGTGCGCAAGCCGACGCGGCCTCCGCCGGACCGGGCTCACGGGTGGCCAGGTAGAGGCGCAGTTGGAGCATCCCCAACCCCGCGATGCCGTGTCCCAGGCTGAGCCGCAACGTCGAATCGGCACCGTTGACCAGTGGTTGCGCAGCGGCGGCGAGAACCGCCGCACGACGCACCGTGCCGGCCTTCAACGCTTCGTCGCCGAGTGCCTCGGCGGCCTCCCACAACGCCCACAGCCGGCCCGCCTCCCCCGATGCCAGACCGGGACGCGGGCCGGGACGCAGCGACTCGGGCGATGGCGCCCGCTCGACCTCACCGGCCAACAGCCTTACCGCGTCCCGGAGTTCCCGCTGGTCGGTGCCGTACTGCGCCCGAGCGGCGCGCGCCAGGACGAGCAGCGGACCGCCGGCGCCGAAGTCGGTTCCGAGACCGTCCCGGCGCCGACGCCAAGCCGGCTGGAGCTTCAGCCGCTTCTCCCCGAACCAGAGCACGAGCCTGGTCAGTTCGTCGATGCCGTCGGCGAGCACGGCGGCGCCGGTCACGCGCTCCGGCGCCGTGGTGCGGGCCCCGTCGTCCGGGGTGCGGGCCCCGCCGTCCGGGTGGTGCTCCCGGACGGCGGCGGCGAGCCCGGCGGCTGCGGTCCGGGCGGTGGGCCGACGGGCCGGGTCCTCGCTCAACAGGCCCCGGACCAGCAGGGCGACCGTGCCGGCGAAGCCGTGCCGGTCGTCCAGCACCGCGAGTTCCGCGCCGAGCAGGTCCGCCGTGCTCCGGCTGCCGTGCGGAGCCAGCGGGTCGCGTCCGGCAGCCAGCAGGAACCACAGTCCGCCCAGCGCGTGCGCGTCGGCGGCCTGCCCCGGGGTCGCACCGCGCAGCGGAGCGAGGTACTGCTCGGGAGCGGCGTAGCCGGCGGTGTGGTCGCGCAGGACGCGGTCTCCGGGCCGGGCCGCCAGTTCGAGGTCGATCAGCCTGCACCGGCCGTCCGGGCCGACGATGACGTTCCCGGGGGACAGGTCGCCCAGCACCCACCCCGCCGCGTGGACGGCGGCCACCGCGTCCGCCAGCGAACCGGCCAGTTGCCAGATCCGGGCGCCGACCGACTCACCCGGGCGCCACGTGGTGTCGACGAACTCGGCGAGGGTGACGCCGGCCAGCCGCTCCTGCACGAGGAACGCGGCCGTCCCGGTCTCGACCAGGGCGAGCACCGCGGGGACCACGCCCGTGCCGGCCAGGGCGTCGAGCACCCGCGCTTCGTGCCGCAGCACGTCCCGCGCGTCCGTGCCTTCGGGGGTGGCGCCGATGTGCGCGCGGACGTGCTTGATCACCACCTCGCGGCCGGTCCGGGTGTCGGTTCCGAGGAAGACACCGCCACGGGCGGAGCGGCGCAGGACCGCCCGCACCCGGTAACGGTCGGCCACCAGCGGAGCGTGACGGGCGGCAGCGGTGTCCGCCCGGCGCGGCAGGGCCGGTGCCCACCCGGGTGGTGCGAAACGGTCCCGGACGTCCGGCTCGGCGGTGCCGTCCGGCCGGAGCAGGACGGGTACCAGGGTCCCGTCCTCGGTGAGCCGGTCCGCCGTGGTGAAGGCGCCGTAGCGGTGGTAGACCGGCGAGCCGTCCCGCCAGAGCGCGTCCGAGAGCACGGGTGGACCGGCCAGCCCGGCGGTGGCATCGGCCAGCGACTCGGCGACCGCCGCGCACTGTTCGGGGTCCGCCGGGTAGACGGTCAGGAACTTGCCGGTCCCGGAGGCCGCGTACCGGGTGGAGAGGAGCTGCAGCAGCACCGCCAGGTCCTCGGCGCACTTGAACGCCACGCGGTGCTCGCGCAGCACCGGCACGCAGGCCGCCAGTACGGCCGGTGCGGCACCGGGTTCCGCCGAGACGTGCAACTTCCAGCCCTGGTGCGGAAGTCGGTTGCCGACGGGGCGGGCGCGGAACCAGAAACCGTCGCCCGAGGTCTCCCAGCCGCCGTCGAGCAGCGCTTCCACCAGTGGCGCGTAGGCTTCGTTGCCGACGGCCGACAGTTCCTCGCGCCACTCGGTCACTCGGTCACCGGACACGGAGCTTCACCCGGCCGTTCGCCAACTGCCGGGCAGCGCCGCACTGCCGTGCAGCCCGTCCGCGCAGCCGACCGGCCCGACCACCACGCAGCGGGCGGCCTCCGGCATCAACGTGCGCCGCACGGTCCGGAGCACCTCCTCCGGACCGATGTCGCCCCAGAGCGCGAAGAGTTCGCCCTCCTCCTGTGCCGCGCCGCGGCGCAGGACCTCCTGGCCGATGACCGCGCACCGGCCGTGCGCCGTCTCGCGGTCCCGGACGTGGACGCCCCGGTTCATCGCCGCCGCACGCTCCAGTTCCCCGTCGGTCATCGGCTTCGCCAGCGCCTCCTCCAGCAGGGCGTGCAGTGCGTCCACCGCTTCCGTCACCCGCTCGGGGGCGCAGCCGAGCACGGCGATCAGGGCGCCGGTGCTCGCGTGCGGTTCCAGCACCGTGCGGGCTTGGTAGGCCAGGCCGAGCTCACCGCGCAGCCGGGTGCTGATCCGGTTGCCGGGCATGGCGCCGAGGGCGGCGTGGAACAGCCGCACCGCGTACATCTCACGGGTGCTCAGCAGGTACGACACCCCGGGAACGGCGAGTGCCACCAGGGCGGTCCGGCCCGGTAGTTCGAGCGCCGTGTGGACGAGCGGGCCGTACCCGTCAGGGGCGGTTCCGGGCACCGGGCGCCCGGCACCGGCGGCGTCGCCGAGGTGCCGGGCGATGACCTCGTCGAGGCCCGGGTGGTGGCCCGGCGCGTCGATGAGCAGCGTCAACCGGTCGGCGCCGGCCCGGTCGCGGGCGAAGGCCGCGACGTCGGCCGTGGTGAGCCGGGCGATCTCGTCGGCGGCACCGAGCGGCGGCCGCGCGAACGGGCCGGGGCCGTGCAGGGCCGCGGTCACCAGGTGCCGCAGCCTGCGCTGGCGGTCGTCGGCGAACATCCGCAACTCGTTGCCGATCGCCGTGGACTGCGCGGCCAGCTCCGCCGGGTCCCAGCGCGGCGCGGTGTAGCAGGTCAGTAGCAGGTCCAGTGCTCGGGGCAGCGTCTCGTCCGGGCCGTTGAGCTGGAAGGCGGAGTACTCGGCGGCGGTGTGCGCGTTGAAGTCGTGCCCCAGCGCGGACGCGGCGGCGGCGACGCTCTGCGCGGTGGGGTACGGTCCGGCGCCCGCGAAGAAGCCGTGCTCGTACAGGTGTGCCAGCCCCGACTTGCCCACCGGATCGGCCCAGGAGCCGCTGGACAGCAGGAGCATGGCGCAGGCCGAGCGCGCCGGGCCGGGCCGGCTGCGGTGGACGGCCACCGGTGCGGCCACGGAACCGCTCACCGCCGAGCCGCTTTGACCACCGAAGCCACCAGGCCGTTCACCCTGGCCCGCATTCCCGGCTCCGCCAGCCGCAGCGCGCCGTGGGCGTCCCGCTCGTAGTCGGCCGGGGTGGTGACGGCCTGCTCGGGCACGCACAGGCCGTACAGGCCGCGCACGACGATGCGCAGGTGGTCGCAGGCCTGGACCGCGGTGAGCTTCGGGCCGTGGGCCAGCAGGCCGACGGGTTTGCCGTCGAACTCGGCGATGCTCAGGCAGTCCAGAGCGTTCTTCAGCACGCCGGAGTACGAGTTGTGGTAGACGGGGCCGGCCAGGACGAATGCTTCGGCGCGCTGCGCGGCGGCCACGAACTCCTGCACCGACGGGTCGGGATTGGCCGCCGGATCGTGGTGATGGGCCGGGTCCGCGATCGGCAGCGGGCGTGTGCCGAGTTCCCACACCGTGCTCCGGAAGCCCTGCTGCCGCAGGCAGTCGGCGGCGTGGCGGGCCAGTGCACCGGTGTAGCCGTCGGCCCGTACGCTGCCGCAGAGCACCAGCACCTCCCGGGGCCGAACTGCCGCGCTGTCATCCGTCATGGTCGTTCCTCTCTCCACTGCTGCGTCTCAACTGCTGCGTCTCAACTGTGCTGCCCAGGAGGCGAGTCCGACGGCGAGCGGGGTGCCGGCCGTGAAACCCAGGAAGTGCCGGGCCGCCGACACGTCCAACTGCCAGTTGGCCGGGGCCGGACGGTCCGGCTCCGGGTGCCCGCGGTCGACGGTCGCGCCGAGCGCGGTGAAGGCCCGCTCGACGTGAGCCAGCGGCAGCGGGCTGCCGGTGCCGAGGTTCAGGACGGCCGGAGCGCCGTCCGGAGCCGCGGCGAACAACGCCAGCCCCCGGGCCGCGTCGTCCACGTACAGGAATTCGCGGTGGTCCAGCCAGGACGGCACCCGGAGCGGCCGGCCCGTCAGGTGCAGGGCGAGCAGCCGCAGCAGTGCCGCCGCCATCCAGCCGCCGCCGACCCGCGCACCGGGCCCGTAGACACCGCTGAGCCGAGCGATCCGCACGGTGGTCCGGCTGCCGGCGCACACCCCGAGCCCGATCGCTTCGGCAGCCGCCTTCGCCGCGCCGTAGGCGGTGACCGGGCGGCACGGGGTCGTCTCCCCCGCGCGGACCGGCGCGGTCCCCTCCGGCACGCCGTACACCCCGAGGCTCGACAGCAGCAGGAACCGCGGCACCTCCGCCAGGACCGCGGCCTGGGCCAGGTGGGTCGTGGCGGCCGCGGTGCCGGTGAGCAGTTCGGCGCGCTCCGCCACTGTGGTCGCGGTGAGACGCCCGGCGGCGTGGACCACCAGGTCGGGCCCCAACCGGGCCACCGCCGCCGCGGTTCCCGCGCGGTCGGCCAGGTCCAGGGTCAGCGAGCGCCCACCCACCCGGTCGCCCACCGCCCGGGCCCGCTCCCCGTCCCGGTCGGCGCAGACGACGTCGCAGCCCAGGCGGTTCAGTCGGTCGGCGAGCGCGGCGCCGAGCATCCCCGCGCCGACCAGCAGGACGCGCCGCCCGGCCGGCGACCACGCGTCCGGGGCCGGGCGGTCGGACTCCGGAACCCCCGTCATGACGGCTGCGCGGGCGACCGGTCACCGAACCGCGAGACCTCCAGGCCGCACTCGTCCACCGGCAGGGTGGTCGTGGCGACGGCCCCGAGCGCCCTGACGTCGTCCGCCCAGCGACCCAGGTCACGCCCGAACGCCGGGTGCTTCACGTCGTGCGCGACGACGACGGCTCCCGGTGACAGATGGGGTGCCCAGCGCTCCAGCACCCGGTGGTACCCCGCCTTGCGGGCACCGGGTTCGTCGACGTCCAGCAGCACGAGGTCCCACGGCCCCTCGGCGGCCAGGACCGACGCGTCGTAGGCGTCGGCGCGCACCGCCCGGGCGCCGGACCGGTAACCGGCCCGCCGCAGGTTCTGTTCGGCGAGTGCCACCGCGTCCGGGTCGACGTCCAGCCCGATCGCCGTCACGCCCTCGTAGCCGGCGCCGGGCCCGAATCCCGGCCCGGCGACCCAGGCCAGCAGGTTCCCGGCGTAGCAACCGAGGACGGCGACCCGGCTCGGTCGGTGGAGCGCGGCAACGGCGTGCAGCAGCCTCGCGGCGAGCGGGGTCAGATGGGTGTCGGGGACGTGGAACGATGCGTACAGTCGGGATCGGAGCCGGTGGTAGCCCTCCCAGAGGTCGCCCGGAGCAGCCGGGAGCACGCCCTGGCGGTGGCAGTGCTCCAGCATCCGGTCGGCCAGCCGATCGGTCTGGGCGACCGTGAGCCCGGTCGGCAGGACGGCTCCGTTCATCGCGGCACGCCCGGAACGACGGTCGCCGCGTAGGTTCCGAGACCGCGCAGGTCCCGCACGACACCGGCGAAGTCGGGTACCTGACGGGGGTTGCCGATGACGGTCTCACGCGGTGCCACCCACGCACCCATCGCCGCCAGCGTCGACCGCAGTTGGGCGGCCGCGTGGTAGGCGGAGGAGTGGTCCGCGCCGACGACCAGCAGGATCACCGTCTTGCCGGCCAACGGCAGCACCCGGTCCGGGACGAGGTCGTAGTTGGCGCCCCCGAGCACGTTGAACAGGTTGACCAGCGGTCCGGCGACGGAGTTCCAGTACGCGGGTGCCGAGACGACCAGCACGTCGGAGCCCTCGACCGCCTCCTGCACCCGGTCCAGGTCCGGGCTGCGGTACTCGGCGCGGGTACGACCGTCGAACTGCGGAATGTCCAGGTCCCGCAGGTCGAGCTGTTCGTACGCGGTGTCCGCGTCGTCCAGGCCGGCCCGGACGGCGAGCAGCAACTGCCGCGCCGACGAAGGACGTTCAATGCCGGGACCGGGCTTCCGGCTCCCGCACAACAGGGTCACCCGGTTCATCGGATCGCTCCTTCGGTCCCAGGGCGTTCGGTGGTCGCCACGCCGGCCAGGAACCGGTTGAGGTCGTGGCCGGGGCGGCCTTCGAGGTCGACCGACGCCACGTAGGACGGCAGTTTGGAGGACGGGACCAGGATCTCGGCCCCGGCCGAGTGCAGCGCCGCGATCGATCGCGCCCGGTCGCCACTGGCCAGGTCGTGCACCGCGGCCGGGAAGTGGACCTCCGCCGCGGCCAGGGTCTCGGCGTCCAGCGGGTCGGCGCCCAACACGCCCGACCACAGCAGGCCGGACAGCTGCTGCCGGTAGGCGTCCTCGTCCCGGAGCCAGCGCGCGAGCCGGGTGCCCTCCCGGAAGACGGCCAGGGCTTCGGCGTGCCGCCCGCGCTTGTGCTCGACGTAGCCGAGCGCCGACAGCATGCGTTCCAGGTAGAACGGATCGCGCAACGACTCGGCCAGCCCGACGGCCAGCCCCAGCGACTCCGCGGCCCCCGGGAAGTCCTGGTTGCGCAGCCGCAGCAGTCCGATCGCGTACTGGTACAGCGCGAGGTAGTCGGAGCGGTCCGCGGAGAGCAGCACCGAGGAGACCGAGGTCAGGAAGGACTGCGCCTGCTCGTAGCGGCCGGTGATCTCCAACAGGAACGACAGGTTGTACCCCAGGTTGTAGCGCAGGTAGAACGCGCTCATCCCGGGCAGGCCTCGAACCGCCGCGAACGCGGCCAGCTCCTCCCGGTACGCCTCGGCGAACCGGGCCTCGCGCTCGTCGGGGTCGGTGGCCCTGCGGGCCTCCAGCACGGCCACCAGTGCCAGGCCGTTGCCGACCCAGGCCCGCTCCACCAGGGCCTCGACGCTGGGATCGGCGAGATCGTCCACCGCGCGCCGGGCCCGGCCGTAGTAGGTGCGGGCCGCTTCCGGGTCGTAAGAACGCTTGGTCGCGATGAGCGCCAGCAGATAGTTCAGGTGCGCGACGTCCTCCGGCCGCCGAGCCAGTTCGAGCGCCTGCCCGAGCAGTTGTTCCGCCTCCGCGATGTCGCCGACCTGGGCGGCGGATATCGCTTCGAGACGGAGCAGCTGGACCTGGAGGTCCGGCCCCTCCCCGGCCGGAACGGCACCGCTCCCGTACAGTCGGCGCGCCGTTTCGGACACCAGGCGCGAGCGTTCGAAATTCTGCATGGCGAGCGAGTCTCCGACCAGCCGGAGAAGGTCGGGAAGGCCACCGGCCAGCGCGCGGTGCACCACGCTCTCGATTTCCGGGGTACCGTTTTCCGGAAATTCCCCACCGTCGACTTCCCGGTCCCGTTCCGGGCCGTGGACGACAACTCCCCGACGCGCGGCCAGATTGTCGAAGAACGTGCTGCGCAGGCGGCCGATGACCCCGTTCCGAGCAGTCGGCGGCCGACCGGGGAAACCACGGACGAGCAGGCCCGGCGAACCGTCCGCGGCCACCAGCGCCGCCCGGTAGAGGACCCGCACGGACGGGCGGTCCCAGCGGTCCAGGGCCGCCACGTCGAGGAGCAGCGGGCCGGGGCCGGCCACCAACCGCGCGCAGTCGGCGACCAGGCGGGCGGCGGCGTCGATCCACAGGGCGCTGGTGTGCGACTCCCGGCTGATCCGCCGGGTGGTGCCGAGCGCGGCGGCCTCCGAGAAGGGCAGTACCCGTCCGATCTCCTGGCGCTGCCCGGGAGAGGTCAGCAGATCAAGGGTGTCCCGGTGACGGCTGCGCAGGCGGGCGACCGCCGCGTCGTCCGGGGACGCTTCCACCCGGGCGAGCAGCTCCCCCAGCAGGAGGTCCAAGCCTCCGAGGTCCTCGAACCCGGGCCGCGGAGCCGGCACCGGCACGGTCACCGCGGGCCGCGACAGTCCGGCCGCCGCCGAGCACTCCGCGGTCGGGTGCGCCGCGGAACACAACACCATGAGCCGGTGATCCGGCCGCCAGGCCAGGCCCGCCTCGGCCGACCAAGGACGCTGAGCGCCCACCGCGGACGCCTCCGCCGTGGAAAGGGTTGAACTCACGACTCCACCACTCCAGGTCACGGGAGAGCGCGGCCCCCGGAATCCGGGGGCCGCCACTTCATTCAGTCAGAATTCCAGGTCGCCCGGAATCGAACTGACTACCAGGCCTTGGTCACACGGGCCAGCTCGTACTCGCGCTCGCTCATGTTCTCGTCGGACTCCTCGAAGGAAGCCAGAACCTCTTCGAGAGCAGCGTTCAGGTCGGCGTCGGTCATGGTGCCCACCCCTTCTTGATGGATATTCGGACCGTCCGGTATTCCGGCGGCGAGATCAAGACTGGCCGACCGACAGGTACGTCCACAATGCTTCGAGGCTGCGGGGATCCGCCATGGCGAGACGCCGCACCCAGCCGTCCCCCGGCCCCCGGAACGCCGCAGGCCCCCCGCCCCCGAGGGGGTGGAGGGCCTGCGGCCTGCGGTCACGCTGTGCCCCAGACAGGAATCGAACCTGCGACACCGGCTTTAGGAGGATTGGCGTGCCACACCCACTCTGACCTGGAAGTTGCCACCCCTGGGCTCGACCGCGCCACTGCGCCGCCAGCACCCCTGAGTGGCCGTCACGTACCGCTCGATCTGGCACGGCTGTGGCACGCCTCGACAGGCCCGTCTAGGCTCCGAAGTCGGGATAGGGGCACGTCTCCAAAGGCTCCTCCGGACGGTCGCTCCAGCCCCACCACAGGTGCCGGTCGCCACACTGCCAAACTGCTCTACAGACGCGCTTGCCGTCTTCCTCGCGCTTCGACAGCACCATCGCCGTACACGTCATCGGCTGCTCGCAGTCAGGGCAACCAGGCGCTGCGCTGTTCGTCGTCATGCGGGCAAGCTATCTCCCGGGGCCAGCGCCCCTCTACCGACTTCCGCAACTCGCGCAGCCAGCACGCCTCTGCCTGAGCGGGGTGGTCCCCTCCTCGATCGGGCAGCTTCGCCGCACCCGGGTTCTCCAGGGGCCGCCAAGGCTCACGTCCGTGACGCTTGCGCTTGGCCTTGGCGGCCCCTGGAGGTTCCGGGTACGCCCTTGGGTGTCCGGTCGAGGAGGGGGCCGTCCCGCGCCCCACACCGTTCACCACGACGAAGGTGCACCTTCGATCCCGGCGGCTTCCCCCTCCGAGGAGGGCCGGGGTTTGGGGCAGAGCCCCAAGGGCTTCACCGCGGACTCGCTGCAGCCGCGCGCCCGGCGGGAGCCGGGCCGGAGCGGGGCGGAGACAGGAGCGTCGGCCCGGCGGTGAGCCGGGGCGCGCGCGGCGAGCGGTAGCGAGCCGCCTTGAACCCGTAGAGAAGGTTTTTACTCACTCACACCCGGGCGTCAGCTCGTTCCGCGAGATCGCGAAGTTCCGGCGTCGCCGACCGGCCTGCGACCATCAGCAGTTCACGAATCGTGGCCCGTGCCGTGACGTGGGTGTGGATCAGGTCCGGTGACAGCTCCTCCGCCCGGAGCAAGGCGCCCAGGGCTTCACCGAGTTGCCGGCGCTGCGTGTAGGCCCGGCCGAGGTCGAGAAGGAGCCGTGCCTGCCGCTCGGCCGAGAGCCCCGAGGCGTCGATCCGCGTGCCGACATCGAGGGCTTCGCCCGCGTCGCCGAGGTCAACGGCGATCGAGACTGTTTGGATCTCGACGTTGGTGGGCCCGAACTCCAAGTTGAAGTCGTTGCGGTCCTCGCCCAACCTGCGGGCGATCTTCCTGGCACGGTCGAGTTCTTGGCGGGCCCTTGGGCGGTCACCGGAGCGCGCGTTGGACAGCGCCAGCACCAAGTGCAGTGAGCCCGTGACCGACAGAGCCTCGAGGGACGGGTCGCCCTCCCTGAGATGCTGCTCCAACGCGTGGAGGGCGGTCGTGGCCGAGTGGTCCGCCTGGTCGTAGTGCTTCAGCCGCACGAACGCTTGCGCGAGCCGGAAGACACCGGCGAACACCTCCAAGGGTCGGCCGGACTCTTCGGCCGCACGAATCGAACGGTCCGCAGCGATCCAGGCGGCGTCTCCCTCGTCCTGCCGCACGAAGGCCGCCGACAATGCCTGATAGGTCCGGCTGAGCTGCTCCCACATCTGGGGGCGTTGGTCAGCGGGTGCCGTCCGGGCGGCGCGCTCGATCCTCGGCAGCAACGAACCGAGGGCCTTGCTCAGTTCGGCGAACTGGTTGCCGTGGGTCAGTTCCCACACTCGGTCAACCGCAGCTTGCAGCTCTGCCACGGTAACCGGGGCCTCGGTGGGGTCCGCCACCAGCAGCACCTCGGGCACCGGATGACCCGAGATCAGGAGGCGGGCCTGGTCGAGGTCGTTCGGCTCTTCCGTGGTCGGCACAGCCATAGCAGCGACGGGTGCTGGCGCATCCGGACGAAGGACTTGGAGCGACACGCCCAGGCCGTCAGCGAGCATGCGGAGCACATCGAGCCGGTTCACCGGCTGGATGCCGCGCTCGACCTGCGAGAGCCAACTCGCCGTCCTGCCGATCTCGGCAGCGAGCTGCTTCTGCGTCAGCCCGCGTGCCTCGCGCAGCTCGGCCACCCGCACCCCGAAGGCGCGTCGCTCCTCGGGCGTCATGCCGCCACCGGCCCCTTCCCTGCCGTGGCGGACAGGAACGTCACGTCTACGCCGGACAGGTACTGCTCGCGCTGGGCGAGGAAGTGCTTGGTGTGGGGCTGCTGCTCGTGCTGGTCGAAGGCGTCCCGGTCCGCGTACAGCTCGTAGAACACCCGGACGTTCGGTTCATCCGGTACCGCGTGGACGACGTAGGCGAGCGTCCCTGGCTCCAGAGCCTTGATGCCGGCGAGCGTCTGCTCGACCAGGTAGTCAAAGGCCGCAGCAGCCGCATCGTCACGCAGCTCGAAGCGGACCACCAGACCGAAACCGCTGGTCATGTTCCCTCCTTCAAGTCTTGAGTGCGCGCGCACTTGCGCGCGCAACCAGGCTCGCAGAAGTTCCGCTTCACAGCTACTCGCAGAACTTCTTGACTCGCAGAAAAACTGCGCCTACCTTCATAGAGAAGCTGCTACTCGGCGCACGGGCGCCGGAGCTGACTCAAGGAGTAGGCCCATGGCCACTTTCAAGATCGACCTCTCGACCGCCTTCGTGTTCGTGGTCATCCCCCCGGCGCTGAAGCTGGTGAGCAAGCAGACCGGTGAGGTGGCGATCGACCGGGAGACCGGTGCGAAGCTCCTGACGGTGGGGCTGACGATCGCCGACGACGGCGAGGCGAACCTCTACAACGTGACCGTGCCGGAGACCGGCATCTCCGAGGGGCTGGCGGTCGGCATGCCGGTCGCGGTGACCGGGCTCAAGGCGCGCGACTGGGAGAACGAGTTCAACGGCCAGAAGCGACACGGGATCTCGTTCCGCGCGATGGCGATCACGTCCCTCGTCCCGGCTCCCGCGAAGGTCTGAGCGCCGTGTCCGAGCTGCTGACGCTGGCCGAGGTGGGTGGCCCGCTGGCCGCTGTCGCCGGCGGTGCGGCGTACGCGCGGGCCAAGGCTCCGGCCCTCTACTGGTCGGCGATCGGTCTTCCGGTCACGGCGGTCCGGTTCTCCGCCACCTACGGCAGCACCATGGACGCATGCGGTCTGACCGTCGAACCGTCCCGGCTGCGGGTGCTGATCACCCGGGCGACCACCCGGCGGGAGATCCGCCCCGTTCCGCCGAAGATCCGGCGGGTCCGGCCGACATCGACGGGCCTGCGGGTCCGTCTGCGGTTGGCCCCCGGACAGGAACCGGCGGACGTGGTGGCCTCAGCGGAGCGGCTGCGGCACGCCTGGGGCGTTCACGCCGTGCACGTCTCGGTGGTGAAGCCCGGCGTGATCGAGCTGCGGATGACCGGCTTCGACGTGCTCCGCAAGGTACGGATGCCGCGTCGACTGCCGGCCGGTGAGCTGGTGGTCCCGGTGGCCCTGCGGGAGGACGGGACGGCCTTCGTCCGGGACTACCGGGCCGTGCCGCACTGCCTGACCCTGGGTGCGACGCTGACCGGCAAGTCGGTGTACCAGCGCAACCTGATCACCGAACTCGCCCGGCTGAACGTGGCGCTCGTCGGGATCGACTGCAAGTTCGGTGTCGAATTGGCTCCGTTCGCGCCCCGCTTGTCGGCTCTGGCCACGGACCCCGGGCAGGCTAGCGCCCTGCTGGACAAGCTCGTTGAAGAGATGGAAGCGCGCTACGACCTGATCCGCAGCCACCAGGGGATCCCCGGGTGGGTGGCGGACGACGAGATCACGTCGGACATCTGGGGCCTGCCCGCGCAGCTCCGGCCCGTCCCGCTGGTGCTCGTCGTGGACGAGATCGCCGAACTGTTCCTCGTCGCCACCCGCAAGGACGAGGAACGGCGCGACCACCTGGTCACCCAGTTGATCCGGCTCGCCCAACTCGGCCGTGCCGCCGGGATGTTCGTGGAAGCCTGCGGCCAGCGCTTCGGGTCCGAGCTGGGCAAGGGCGCCACCATGCTCCGCGCTCAGCTCACCGGCCGGGTGGTGCACCGGGTCAACGACAAGGCCACGGCTGACATGGGCCTGGGCGACGTCTCGCCCGAGGCTGCGCTCGCCGCCACGCAGATCGCTCCGGAGATGCCCGGTGTCGCGGTGGCCGGTGACTCCTCCGGCGGCTGGTCCCGGATCCGCGCCCCGTACCTGTCCCTCGGGGACGCTGCCCGGGTCTGCCGGGAGACCGCCTACCTCACGCCCGACCTGCCCGCCCTGGACGCGTTCCGTCCCTACGTCCCGCCGGTGAACACCCCGGCAGGCGGCCCGTCGCTGGTCAAGCCCCGCCCCGTCACCGGCTGATCTTCACGCCACCGGCGGCGCGACCGCATCCGCGCCACGTCCCTACCCCGCCATGCCCGAATCCGGAAGGACCGTCCCCATGGCTCCCAGGAAGACCAGCCCCACGAAGGCCGCCGAGGCCAACGACCTGCCGCCCTGTCCGCGCTGCCAGGGCACTGGCTGGGTCACCGAATCGGTCTACGCCGGGCGCAAGCGCCGCGAGGTCGGCGAGACGGACGCGATCTGCTCCCGCTGCCTGTTCACCGGGGTCGACCCCACCCCGGACCGCTACTAGACCGCCGCGCCGGGCGGCCAATTGCTCCCTCGTCCGCCCGGCACCGGCCCGACTCCCGGAAGGAGGACCGACCGATGCGACTCCCCCGCACGGACCCCGTGCTCGTTCAGGCCGTCATCGCCGGCGCCCTGTCCTTCGCTCACCTCCACGACCTCGCCCAGGCCGCCGGACAGCACGGCTGGAAGGCGTGGGCCTACCCCGTCTCGGTGGACCTGCTCCTGGTCGCCGCCTGGCACCGCATGCGCGTCCTGCGGTCCGCCAACTCCCCGGCCTCGGCCGCCTGGACGTGGTTCGCCATCGCCCTGGCCGCCTCGCTCGGCGCCAACGTCGCCACCGCCGGGCTCCTCGACCTCGGCCACGTCCCGGCCTGGCTCCGGATCCTCGTCGCCGGTTGGCCCGCGCTCGCGTTCTTCGGCGGCACCCTCCTCGCTCACGGCACCACCGGCACCACGCGGCCGGCCGAACCCGTGCTGGAGGACGAACTCCCGCTCTACGAAACCGAGATCGCGCCTCCGCCGGCCACGGTGACCGACTCGGAGCCGGAGCCGGTCGAAGCGCCGGAAGCAGTGCCCGCACTCCCCTCTGCACCACCCTCGCCGCCCCAAGTCGTGCCCGTTCCGGCCGCCTTGGTCGAGCACGCCCGCAAGATCGCCGACGACCACCACGCCCGCACCGGTACGCCGATCGACCCGGACACCCTCCGCGTCCGCCTGGGCGTCCCGCCGCACTTCGCCGATGCCATCACCGCCCAACTCGCCTGAGAGAGAAAGGAGATCAGCCATGCCTCGTCCGATCCGCCTGCGCAACGTGATGCGCATCGGCCCCGTCCAGGTCGGCACGTACTTCGACGGCCGTGGCCGCGAGAAGCACACCGCCGCCTGCACCGCCCCGCGCTGCGGCTTCTCCGCCGACTACGACAGTCGCGCCGCCGCCGAGATCGCCGCCCGTACCCACCGCTGCACCATCCGCTGACAGGAGATCCGTCATGAACGTCACCCTGCCTCTGGTCGTCGTCCTCGGCGCCGGCGTGTGGACCGCCGTCAAGTTCCTCGGCATCCGCCTGTGGGTCGCCGCCCTGATCGCCCTCTTCGGCTTCTACCTCTCCGGGACCTTCCTCGCCCCGGTGATCGACCAGACCACCCGGTCCGGCGTCAACGCCGTCACCCAGAAGTGAAGGGACGGTCCGCCGTGCCCACCGCCGTCTTCACGCCCGGCCCGCTGGTCCTCACCCCGGACGCCTCCGGGCTGATCGCCGAGATCGAGGCGTACCTCGCCACCTTCCCCGCCCCGGCCCGGGTGCTCGCCCCGTACGTCTGCCCGCTCGGCAGCACCGTGCAGCCCTGGAACTTCGGCTTCCCGCTGCTCCGTCCGACGCTCCTCGACCGAATCGCCCACCGCCCGGCCCGGCCGACCCCGGTGACCGTCGCGAACCACCTGCGGCTCACCTCCCGCTACCTCAACGCCTACGGCTGGGTGCAGGGCGCCCTGTGGGACTCCGCCGGCCGCGTCTGCCTCCTCGGCGCTCAGGCCGCCGTCCTCGCTCACGGTTACGGCACCCCGGAGACCGTCCGCCGGGCCCGCAACCAGGTGATGGAGGTCCTGCACGCCACCGGACGGCCCGTCGCCTCCCCGGACGCATTCAACGACGCCCCCGGCACCCGGCAGGCCGACGTGCACCACCTGCTCGACCGGGCCTCCGCCCGCGCGCTCTCCCTCGGCATCTGACCGGTCTCCGGGGTGGTTGCAAGCCTCCAAGCCATCCCACCGCCCCGGAGACCTCGACCCGCTCCGGAAGGACCGCCATGGAACTCGCCCCGCTCCTCGCCGCCGGCGTCCCGTTGGTCGGCTGGACCACCCACAGCACCGTCCTGGCCCGCCGCCTGGCCACTGCCCGCCGTGACCCGCTCACCGGGCTCCTGACCCGCGACGGCTTCACCACCCGCGCCGAGCGGATCATCCGCCGCCACCCCGAGCGCACCACCGTCCTGCTGATCGACCTGGACGACTTCAAGGCCGTCAACGACACCCACGGCCACGCCGCCGGAGACGCCGTGCTCACCGCGACCGCCCGCCGCCTGGCCACCTGGTGCGGCACGGACGGCATCGCCGCCCGCCTCGGCGGAGACGAGTTCGCCGCCGTCGTCCTGGACGCCGAACACCGCGTCCCCGACCTGAACGACCAGCTCCACCACCCGGTCCCGTTCGGCACCGAGCTGCTGAGCGTGAGCGCCTCCGTCGGCACCTCGCACCCGGCCACCCTGCT
Organism: Kitasatospora saccharophila; assembly: GCF_039529925.1. Taxonomy (NCBI): domain Bacteria; kingdom Bacillati; phylum Actinomycetota; class Actinomycetes; order Kitasatosporales; family Streptomycetaceae; genus Kitasatospora; species Kitasatospora saccharophila. The sequence continues at coordinate 22,428 of NZ_BAAANS010000026.1, forward strand.
GCTCACCGAAGCGCTGTCGGCGGCCGACCGCCAGATGTACGCCGCCAAGCCCGGCGCCCGCACCGCGCGCCGCCGCTGAAAACGAACCGGTGCCCGGCACGGCAGCAAGCCTCCAAGCATCCCGCCGCGCCGGGCACCTCAACCCTCCCCGAACCGAAGTCCGCGAAGGAGAGCACCATCATGCCCCAGCACACCCGTCCGGCACGCCTGATCTGCCTGAACTGCGACGGCTTCGCCAGTGCCGCCATCGCCACCGGCCTGCGTCTGACCGACGGCTCCCGCGCCACCGTCCCGGTGAACTGCCCGGCCTGCCACGGCACCGGCACCACCACGGCCCCCGCCCGACGCGCCCTCACCACCGCCCGGCGCTGACCGCCGTGAGCGCCCAATTCGACTGGTCCGACAAACGGCACTGGTCCCCGCGCGCCGAGCCCTGCGGCGTCTGCGCCAAGCCGACCAACCTCCGCTCCGACCGTGGCAAGCCCGCTCACAAGGTCTGCGCGGAGACCTGGACCGACCAGCACGCGAAGCCCACCGACAAGTCCTGATCGCACGGCCCGGAGCCAACTCTCCCGGCTCCGGGCCCCGCTGCACCGGAGGTGTTCCCCATCGCCGCCACTGCCCCGCCGCCGATCGCCGACCTGACCGCCTTAGCCTCCCTCGGCACCATGCCCGCCCTCATACGGCAGCTCGCCGGGCTCGGTGGCTGCGGGCGGCCCATCCGCCTCGAAGGCCACCGCACCGAGGTCCACACCGGCACCGGCGAGATCCTGCACCACCTCGACTCGACCGCTCTCGCCGCCGGCCACCTGCTCGTGCGCTGCAACAACCGCCGCACCACCCGCTGCCCGGCCTGCGCGGAGACCTACCGGCGCGACACCTACCACCTGATCACCGCCGGGCTCACGGGCGGCAAGGGCACTCCCGCCACGGTCACCGCGCACCCCCGCGTCTTCGCCACCTTCACCGCCCCCGGCTTCGGCGCCGTCCACAACCGGCCTTCCGCCGGCCGGTGCCGCTGCGGCACTCAGCACCCGGACGGCGCGGCCGAGTTGGGTACGCCGATCAACCCGGACACCTACGACTACCGGTCGGCCGTGCTCTGGAACGCGCACGCGGGGAAGATCTGGGCCCGCTTCTCGATCTACCTGCGTCGCGAAGTCGCCAAGCGCGCCGGCCTGTCGCAGCGGGAGTTCCGCGAGCACGCCCGGGTCTCCTTCGCCAAGGTCGCCGAGTACCAGAAGCGCGGCGCCGTCCACTTCCACGCCGTGATCCGGCTGGACGGTCCCGAGGGCGGCAGCACCCCGCCCCCGGCCTGGGCAACCGCCGAACTCCTGGCCGACGCGATCCGGGCCGCCGCCGCTGCCGCCGAGATCCCCGGCCCCGTCCTCGACGGCACGGCCCACACCTTCGCGTTCGGCAAGCAGCTCGACATCCGCACCATCCGGACCAACGACTTCGCGGGCGGCTCCGCGCTCACCGAACGGGCCGTCGCCGCCTACATCGCCAAGTACGCGACCAAGGGCGCCGAGAGTGCCACCGGCACCCTGGACCGGCCGGTGAAGCTCCTCGCCGAACTCGCGGGCCTGGACATCTCCGAGCACGCCCGCCGCCTGATCCGCACCTGCTGGACGCTCGGCGCCCGCCCCGAGCTGGAGGACCTCCGCCTCCGGGCCTGGGCGCACATGCTCGGCTTCCGGGGCCACTTCTCCACCAAGACCCGCCGCTACTCCACCACCCTCGGCACCCTCCGGGACGCCCGTGCCGCCTGGCGCCGTGCCGAAGCCCTCGGCACCGAACTGCCCGCGCCCACGGGTACCGCGGCTTCGGACGACGAACCGACCACCCTCGTCCTCGCCGCCTGGACCTTCGCCGGCGTCGGTCTCGCCCCCACCGAACGCTGGCTCGTCGACGCGCTCACCCCCGCCCCCGGAACGGAAGGAGAACCCACCCGTGGCTGAACAGCTCCTCACGGTCGAGAAGGTCGCCCGGCTGCTCGGGACCTGGGAGACCAGCGGCGAGCGCTTCCCCCGCCGCCTCATCGCCGAACGCCGCATCGCCTTCGTCAAGATCGGTCGTCACGTCCGGATTCCCGAGTCCGCCGTCGCCGCCTACATCGCCGCCCGCACCGTCCAACCGATCACTGGCCGCCGCGCCGGCCAGCGGAGGGCCGCCTGATGGCCAACAGCAAGAACAACCGGCGCCGCTTCGGCTCGGTCCGCCGCCTGCCCTCCGGCCGCTGGCAGATCCGCTACCCGGACCCGCTCACCGGCCAGCTCCGCCCCGGCGAGAAGACCTACGACACCAAGACCGACGCCGAGGTCGCGCTGTCCGTGCTCGAAGCGGCCATCGTGGAGGACCGCTGGACCGACCCGGACGCCGGGAAGGTGAACTTCGGCGAGTACGCGGCCCGCTGGCTCAAGGAACGGAAGCTGGAGGAGACCACCCGGGAGCGGTACGAGACGGTGTTCCGGCTGCACATCGTGCCCGTCCTCGGGCCGAAGTTCCTCGTGCAGATCACTCCGGCGCGGGTGCGGTCCTGGCGAACCGGCCTCCTGGAGTCGGGAGTCGGCGAACCGAGCGTGGTCAAGGCGTACCAGATGCTGCGGGCCATCATGAACACCGCCGTGGACGACGAACTGATCAAGCGCAACCCGTGCCGGATCAAGGGCGCCGACACCTACGACGTGCCCGAGCGTCCGGTCCTGTCCGTCCCCGAGGTGTTCGCCGTGGCCGACGCCATCGCACCCCGGTGGCGCGCGCTGGTCCTGGTGACCGCCTTCACCACGCTGCGGTTCGGCGAGCTGGCCGCCCTCCGCCGGCGGGACGTGGACCTGGACGCCCGGCTCCTCCTGGTCCGCCGGAACCAGGCCGAGCTGTACAGCGGGAAGCTCTACGACAAGGCGCCCAAGAGCCGCGCCGGGTTCCGCCCGGTCGCCTTCCCGGCCTCGATCGTGGAGGCCCTCCAGCACCACCTGGAGCACTTCGCGGGCCGGGGGCCGAACGGCCACCTGTTCATCGGGCCGCGCGGGGGCCGGCTGCGCCGGAGCAACTTCCGGGACGACTGGACCGCCGCGAAGGCGAAGGCCAAGGTCTCGCCGGACGTGCACTTTCACGACCTGCGCCACACCGGGAACACCCTCGCTTCGCAGAGCGGTGCCAGCACGAAGGAACTCATGACCCGGATGGGGCACAGCACCGCGCGGGCCGCGCTGATCTACCAGCACATGACCAGCGACCGCGACCGGGCCATCGCCGACCGGATGGGCGAGATGGTCCGGAAGGAGCTGGAGAAGCAGGACCCGCCGGAGGAATCTGGCACGGGCGTGGCACAGGACGACTGACCGCCCCGACGACGAAGGCCCCGGCCGGAGGATGGAACCTCTCTGACCGGGGCCTTCCCCGTTGGTCGCGCTGTGCCCCAGACAGGAATCGAACCTGCGACACCGGCTTTAGGAGAGCCGTGCTCTATCCCCTGAGCTACTGAGGCGGGCAGTGCGGCGCAACCGCCCCACAGCCTAGCGGATCGGTTCCGCCGGGAGCTCCTCCCTTTCCCCGGCCCCCGTCGCGGGCGGGGCGGCCCGGCGAGCCTGCGCTCCTGCCCCGGGTGGTCGCCGCCCGCCTGCCCGCCGGACGGGACGGCTCCTGACGGTGCGTCAACTCTGGGGTACGAGGAGGCCGTCCTCCCTGCGGTGGAGACCGCTCCTCCCGGTGGCCGATGCCTCCCGGCCGCACCCCGCCCCAGCATGGACGGCATGACCGGTACGGAGGCCCCTGACCGCACGGGCGGCGCGGACGGCACGGCGGCGCCGCACCCGGAACGCGCCCCGGGCTGGGCCCGCCGGGCGGCGCCGGCCGCCCTCGTCGCGGCCCTCGGCTACGGCCTGCTGCAGACCTGGTGGGCGCTGGGCCACGCCCCGTCCTTCGGCCGGTTCGGCACCGACCTGCTGCTCTTCCCGTCCTGGGCGGCGGTGGCCCTGTGCGCCGCCGCCGCGGGCCTCGCCCTCGGGCTGCACCGGGCCACCGGGCCGCGCGCCCCGCTGTTCGCCGGGGCCGCCGCGGTGAGCGCGGCCCTGCTACTGGGCTGTCCGTTCCTGCTGCTGGACGTGGTGGGGCGGCTGCTGCCCGGCCTGCACATCCCGTTCTCGGCCGCCGGGTCCGCCAGCCGGGTCTGCTGCTGCGCCGTCTCGGTCCTGCTGGCGGCCGCCGCCGTCGCCCACCGCCGCCGCCACCGGGGCGACTGCCCGCGCTGCGGGCGCACCGGGGAGCGGCTGGTGCACGACCCGTCGGCCCGGTTGCCGCGCTGGGCCCGCTGGGCGGCGTACGGGGCGGTGGCGTCCTGCTGGCTGCGAATCGGGGCGCAGTACGGCCTGGGCTTCGGCGGGCCGGGCCGGGCGGGCGCCGCCGGGGCGCTCTCGCTGGCGGCGTTCGAGGCCGGTTTCCTGCTGGCCGGCACCGTCCTGCCGCTGGCCCTGGTGCACCGCTGGGGCCGGGTCCTCCCCCGCCGGCTGCCGCTGCTCGGCGGCCGGCGGGTGCCGCGTCCGCTGCTGCTCGGGCCCGCGGCGGCGGTCTCGGTCGGGCTGCTGGTCTACTTCGGCGTCGGCATCGGCCAGTTGGTCGGGGAGACGGTCCACCCGGTGGAGCACCCCGGCGCGCTGCCGCTGTCCTTCCTCTGGGTGGCGATGCCCGCCTACTGGCTCTGGGGCCTCGGCCTCGGTCTGGCCGCGCTGGCCCACCACCGGGCCACCCGGCGCCCCTGCCGGGGCTGCGGGCGCTGACCCCGGCCCCGCCGGGTGGCCCGGGGCAGCCCTCCCGGTGGCCTACCGTGGAAATCGCGCGCACCCTCCGTGCCGCTCCGGTCAGCCGCTCCCGAAAGGCACCCAGCTGTGAGTTCCTCCCCGGAGACCCCGTTCGCCGGTCTCGGCAAGATCCTGGTGATCATCCCGACCTACAACGAGGCCGAGAACGTCGAGCGGATCGTGTCCCGAGTCCGCGCCGCCGTCCCCGAGGCGCACGTCCTGGTCGCGGACGACAACAGCCCCGACGGCACCGGCAAGCTCGCCGACGCGCTGGCCGCCGAGGACGACCAGGTGAAGGTGCTGCACCGCAAGGGCAAGGAGGGGCTCGGCGCGGCCTACCTGGCCGGGTTCCACTGGGGCATCGACGCCGGCTACGACGTGCTGGTCGAGATGGACGCGGACGGCTCGCACCAGCCGGAGGAGCTGCCCCGGCTGCTGACCGCGCTGCGGAGCGCGGACCTGGTGCTGGGCTCGCGCTGGGTGCCCGGCGGCGCGGTGGTGAACTGGCCGAAGTCCCGGCTGCTGCTGTCCAAGGGCGGCTCCACGTACTCCCGGCTGATGCTGGACGTGCCGATCCGGGATGTCACCGGCGGCTACCGGGCCTTCCGCAAGGAGACCCTGCTCGGCCTCGGCATGGACCAGGTCGCCTCGCAGGGCTACTGCTTCCAGGTCGACCTGGCCTGGCGCGCGGTGAAGGCCGGGTTCAAGGTCGCCGAGGTGCCGATCACCTTCGTGGAGCGCGAGCACGGCGCGTCGAAGATGAGCCGCAACATCGTGGTCGAGGCGCTGTGGCGGGTCACCGCCTGGGGAGTGAACGACCGGATCGCGAAGCTCACCCGGAAGAAGTAGGCGGCGGGCTCCGCCGCCGCGGGCCGGGTGACGATGGAGCTTCCCGGCCCGGCGGCGCTTGCGGAGGTTCCGACGTGACAGAGTCACTGCGACGAGCGGAGCAGGATCCCGCCCCCGGCTCCGGTCCCGGCCGGTGGGGGTCGGCGAAGCAGCGGGCGGCCCGGCTCACCGAGTCCGCCAAGGGCGCCCCCGAGCGGATCCCGCTGGTCGGCCGGGCCGTCAGCAACCTGATCCGGGTCAACCTGCTCGACAACGCCACCCGGCTGGCCGCGCAGGCGTTCCTGTCCGCGCTGCCGGCCCTGTTCGTGGTGGCGGTGTTCGCCCCCGCGACCCTCAAGCACAGCGTCACCGGCTCGCTGCGCGAGCAGCTCGGCCTGCAGGGCCCCGCCCAGCAGCAGGTCCAGCAGCTGATGAACACCCAGGTCGACGGCACCACCCAGAGCATCGGCGCGATCGGCGCGCTGGTCACCCTGGCGTCCGCGACCGCGCTCAGCCGGGCCCTCCAGCGGGTCTGCGAGCGGGCCTGGGAGATGCCGAAGAACAGCGTCCGGGTGGCCCTGTGGCGCTGGGTGGTGTGGCTGATGGGCTGGCTGGTGTTCCTGGTCGTCCAGGTCCCGATGCGCAAGGGCTTCGGCGCCGGCCTGTGGCTGGGCGTCCCGCTGCTCTTCCTGGCCTCCACCGGCGTGTGGTGGTGGACCCAGCACCTGCTGCTCGGCGGCCGGATCCGCTGGTACCCGCTGCTGCCCGGCGCCCTGCTGTGCGGCGTCGCCGAGGTCGGCCTCGGCATCGCCTCGAAGGTCTACCTGCCGCACGCGATGAGCGCCTCGGTCACCAAGTTCGGCCCGTACGGGGTGGTGTTCACCGCGCTGTCCTGGCTGATCGTGCTGTTCACCGCCGTCACCCTGGCCCTGGTCCTCGGACGGGTGGTCTCCGAGGAGCCCGCCGTGGCCCGCTACCTGGGCACCCGCGGCGAACCCGGGCGCTGGTAGGCCCGGCCCGGCAGCCGGAGGGCCCCGGCTCCCGCCGCTCGTGCGAGCGGCGGGAGCCGGGGCCCTCTGCCGGTCCGGGCGGCTCAGCCCAGGCGCAGCAGGCGGGCGCCGATGGACGCCGGGGCCAGGTCGGACTGCAGGGTCACCGGGACCTCGACGCGGCCCTCGCCCTCGCCCGCCGAGAGCGTGCCGACCTGGGTGCCGGCCGCCAGGGTGTGGGCGATCTTCCCGATCGGGGTCAGGGTGACGTGCGCGGTGACGCCGTTCCAGCCCGCGACGGTCAGGTCCTTGGTCGCGACCACCGGCACCTTGCCGCCCACGCCGTCGTCCACGTAGCCGACCACCTCGCCCTGCTTGGCCAGGGTCTGCCCGGCCAGCGCGGACTGGGCGGCCACGTTGATCCGGTCGCTCGGCGGCTGGGCGGCCCGCACCAGGCTCATCTCCTCCTTGGTCTGCGGCTGGCCCAGCGTCACGCCCAGGACCATCCGCGGCACGCCGCCGATCTCCTTGACCGCCGCCCACATCAGGCAGGACTGCGCGGGCGTGGACGAGCCGGTCTTCACCCCGATGTTGCCGTTCCGGCCGAGCAGCGCGTTGGTGTTGTAGACCCGCTGCCCGTTGAACCGGGTGTCCGGCTCGGCGACGATCTGCCGGAAGATCTCGATCTGCATGACCTTCTCGGCCAGCTTCAGCTGGTCCTTCGCGGTCGACTTGGTGTCGTTGTTGTACCCGGCCGGGTCCGCGTAGGTGGTGTTGGTCATGCCGAGCTGCGCGGCGGTGGAGTTCATCTTCTTCAGGAACTCCTCCTCGCTGCCCGCGTCCCAACGGGCCAGCAGCCGGGCCACGTTGTTGGCCGACGGCAGCATCAGCATCTCCAGCGCCTCGTACTCGGTGAGCTGCTGGCCCTCGGTCAGCGTCACCGTCGACTCGTCGCCGTTGCCGGACTCCTGGGCGGCCTGCTTGTCCACCGTGAGCGTCGGGCCGCTCTCCCCCTTCTTCAGGGGGTGCGCCTGCAGGATCAGGTACGCGTTCATCACCTTGGTGACGGACGCGATCGGCACCGGCTTCTCCTCCCCCGACGCCCCCAGGCTGCCCACGCCCAGCACCTCGGCCGCGGCCTGCCCCCGGGTCGGCCACGGGATGTTCGGCTGCTCCCCGGCGAAGGTGAACGAGTCCGCCAGCGAGAGCTTCGCCTGCGGCGTCGGCAGCGGGCGCAGCAACTGCGCCGCCACCACCACGCCCAGCACGAACGCCACGAAGACGCCCCAGATCGTCACCCGCTTCAACGCCCGCCGCAGCGGCGAGACCGGACGGGCGCTCAGCGCCTTGAGCGCCTCCATCGCCTCGATGGTGCTCTCCGGCCCGGGCGGCGGCGCGGCGGGCGCGGGCGCGGACGGGGGCCCGGGCGGGGGCGCGGAGGCCGCGAGGGCGGCGGGCACGGCCGGGGCGATCGACAGCGGCTTGGTCTTGGCCGGGGCCGGAACGGGCTCGGTCCTGGCCTCGGGCGCGGCCCCGAACTCACCCTTGGGCGCGGCCTCGGCGGCGCTCCCGGGGGCGGCGGGCGCACCCTCCTTGGGCAGCCGCAGCATCACGGTCGGCTCGGGGCGGCCCTTGTCGACCCGCAGGGTCATGGTCGGCTCGGGCTTGGCGGCGGGCGCGTCCGCCTTCTCCTCCGCCTTCTCCGCGTCCGCATCGGCGTCCGTCTCGTCCGCGTCCGCGTCCTCGGTCCGGGCGGGCAGCCGCAGCATCATCGTCGCCTGCGGACCGGCCGGAGCGGCCGCCGGCTCCGACTCCTCGGCGTCCTCGTCCTCGTCAGCGTCGGCCTCGGCCTCGGCCTCGGCCTGGGGCAGGTCGGTCAGCCGGAGCATCATGGTCGGCTCGGGCTTGGCGGCCGACGTGTCCGCCTTCTCCTCCGCCTCGTCCTCGGCCTCGTCCGCCTCGTCCTCGTCCGCATCCTCGGCCTGGACGGGCAGCCGCAGCATCATCGTCGCCTGCGGGCCCGCCGGAACGTCCGCCGGCTCCGGTTCCGACTCCGGCCCGGCGTCCTCCGCCTCCGCCTCCGCGTCCGCGTCCGCGTCCACGTCCTCGTCCTCGTCCTCGTCCGGCTCCCCGGCGGGCGTCTCGGATTCCGGTGCGTCCTCGTCCCGCGGAGTGGGACGGGGGGTGGTGAGGGCGGCGCTGGACTCGGGGAGGTCGGCGGGGAGGCGGAGGTCGGTGGTGCGGGTGTCCGCATCGCGGACGCGCAGGTGGACGGTGCCGCTGCCCGCGGCGCTCTCGCCGGGTTCGCGCGGGGTCTCCTCGGTCTCGGCCGACCGCGTCTCGCCGTCTCGCCGCTCGCTCTGCGGGGACTCGCCCACGTAACCCACTCCTCCTCGTCCGCCCGGCACCGCCGGTCCGATCACACAAGCTGGTTTTTTTCGGGTGGGTTCTCGACCCGGCCCGGCACCTGTACAGTCTCCGGCACTGAGCCCGCGAAGGCCCGTCGCACCCCACCCGACCGGCGGTTTTCGCGCACGGCACGCGTTCTTTCCCGCTGGGACGCGGAGCCGTCGGACAACGGTTCCAGCGTGCCCGGGCAAGGTCACGATTCGGAGGCGTACTCGACAAGCCTGTGTGAGAGGCGTCACCCTGTCATTCATCCACGCGGGGAGGCTTGGATGGGCAGAGGCCGTCGAACCATTCCTGAGGAGCTCTTGTTGCTCGCGCTGGACCCGGCCACGGGTACCACCGCGCAGCCGCAGACCCTCGACCTCGGACTTGCCGGGGCGCAGCTCGTCGAGCTGTCCCTGGCCGGAAGGATAGTCCCGGACGGGGACCGGATCGCCGTGGTGGTACCACGGCCGACCGGTGACCCGACCCTTGACCACGCACTGGAACTACTGCGCCGGCGCGGCAGCCCGGTGCGCGCCGCGCACTGGATCGGCGGTCCGCGGCTCGGCCTGCGGCAGACGTACCTGGCGCACCTGGAGCGGTGCGGCATGGTGACCGCGGTACCCGGCCAGGTGTGCGGGGTGCTGCCGACGACGCGCTACCAGGCGTCGGACGACTGCACCAACGCGGCGATCAAGCAGCGGCTGGACACGGCGATCCGCACCGGCGTGCCGCCGGACCCGCGGACGGCGGCGCTGGCGGCGCTGGCGCACGCGGTCGGCCTGGGCAAGCACCTGTACCCGGGCAACGAGGGACGGTCCTCGCGCTCCCGGCTGCGGGACCTGATCAGGTACGACCCGCTGGGCGGGATGGTGGCCCACGCGGTGATGGACGTGCAGAACGGTCTGCCCGCCCAGCAGCAGCAGGGCAGGTCGGCGCCCGCGGGTTCGCGCGGTCCGGCCGGTCGTCCCGCCGCCGCGGGGCGCAGTGTGGCCAGTCGGGTGGGCGCGCGATGAGCGGCGCACGCCGTTAGCGTTCGGTTCGGCAGGAGGGCGGGCGGCCCGGTGCGATGCACCGGACCGGCCGCCCTTCGGCGTTCCGGGGCGCGTCCGCCGGGCAGCGCCCGGGGCCGGACGGTCCGTCAGGGGGCGCGTAGCGCACCGGATCCCCTTTATCGGGTAGGCGCGCCGAATGCAAGCGGGCGAATCCCGATTGAGCTATTTTCAAACGATCTGTTCTACTGCGCTGCCGCGATTCCCGGGCACGAACCGCAGTTGAAGTGGCATGCTGCTCAGCGTCAGGGGGGTTGGTACCAATTACCGCACTGTTGCCCGTAGTAGGGCCGGAGGTCGATGTGTCCGCCAGCGTGAATCCGACGGTTCGCCGCCGTAGGCTCGGTGCCGAACTGCGGCGTCTGCGCGAGCTCAGGGGGATGACCGCCGAAGAGGTGGCCGGCCGCCTGATGGTCTCCCAGTCGAAGATCAGTCGGCTGGAGAACGGCCGCCGCTCGATCAGCCAGCGCGACGTGCGCGACCTGTGCGACGTCTACGAGGTCGAGGACGAGCGGGTCCGCGCCGGGCTGATGGAGATGGCCAAGGAGTCGCGCCAGCGCGGCTGGTGGCACGAGTTCGGGGACATCCCGTACAGCGTGTACATCGGCCTGGAGGCGGAGGCGTCCTCGATCCGGGCCTACGAGTCCTCGTTCGTGCCGGGGCTGCTGCAGACCCGCGAGTACGCGGAGGCCGTGGTGGCGGGCACCCAGCCGGACACCGACCCGACCGCGATCCGCCGCCGGGTGGACGTCCGGCTGAAGCGGCAGCACCGGATCCACGGCGAGGACCAGTTGGGCAGCCTGTGGGTCGTCATAGACGAGGCCGTGCTGCGCCGCCAGGTCGGCGGGAGGGCCGTGATGGCCGAGCAGTTGCGGCAACTCGTCGAGTTGGGCGAGCGGGCGAACATCAACCTGCAGGTGATCCCGTTCTCGCACGGCTCCCACCCCGGCATGACCGGGACATTCTCCTTGCTGGAGTTCCCGGAGTCAGCGGATTCCACGGTCGTCTACTTCGAAGGAGTGACGAGCGATCTCTACCTGGAGAAGGACGCCGACGTCCGCCGCTATACCAATCTCTACGACCACTTGAGGGCCGCGGCGCTGAGCGTCGTGGAGAGCCGGTCGATGATCATCGACATCGCAGAGGAGTTCATGAAATGAGCAAGGCCACCGAGAGCCTTAGCTGGCGCAAGAGCAGCTACAGCGGGGGCAACGGCGCCTGCGTAGAGATCGCGCTGCCGGGTTCGGCCTCGATCGCGGTCCGGGACTCCAAGGACCCGAAGGGCCCGCAGTTGCGCTTCACCGGCGCGTCCTGGGCGGCGTTCGCCACGGCGGCCGGTGCGGGCCGCTTCGGCGAGGTCTGAGCCTTCCCACCGCCACGTGAGGGTGCCCGCCCCCGGCCCGAAACGAAGGTGCCCGCCGCTTCCCGCGCGGCGGGCACCTTCGCGTCCGGCGTCAGCTCCCGCTCGGCGCGGGGTAGCGGTCGGACCAGGCTCCGGTGCCGTGCAGTTCGGGGCCGTGCAGCAGTTCCAGCACCAGGTCGTCGGCGAGTTCCAGGATGGCGCCGCGGCCCTCGACCTCGGCCAGCAGTTCCGGCGGGAGGGCGGTCTCGCCGTGCAGGGCGCCCAGCAGGTTGCCGCAGATCGAACCGGTGGAGTCGCTGTCGCCGGAGTGGTTGACGGCCAGCAGCAGGCCGCTGCGGACGTCCTCGGCGACCAGCGCGCAGTACAGGCCGATGGCGAGCGCCTCCTCGGCCACCCAGCCCTCGCCGAGCTCCTCGACCCGCTCGGGGGACGGCGCCCCGGCCCGGACGGCGTCCAGCGCGGCGCGCAGCGCGGCGGTGGTCTCCTCGTGGCCGGCGCGCTCGGAGAGCAGGGCCAGCGCCAGGTGCACGCCCTCCTCCAGGGTGCCGCCGCGGGCCACCGCGTGGACGATCACCGCGAACGCCCCGGCGGACAGGTAGCCGGTGGGGTGGCCGTGGGTCAGCACCGAGCACTCGACGGCGAGCTGGAAGACCAGGGCCGGGTCCCAGGCGGTGAGCAGTCCGAACGGGGCGGCCCGCATCACGGTGCCGCAGCCCTTGGAGGCCGGGTTGCGCGGCTCCTCGACGGTGGGCAGCGGCCCGTTCTCGGTGCCGGCCAGGCCGGACAGGCAGGCCTGGCCGGGGGCGCGGCGGGCGTACAGCCACTCCTCGCGGCCGAGCCAGCCCAGGTCCTCGCGGCGCTCGTCCGGGCCCCAGTCCTGCTGGGTGGCGTACCAGCGCAGGTAGGCGCGGTGCACGTCGGACGGCGGGTGCCAGGCGCCGCCGTCGCGGCTGATGTGGGAGCGGATCAGGCCGTCGACGGTGAACAGGGTCATCTGGGTGTCGTCGGTGATCGCGCCGCGCCGCCCGTAGGCGGGGACGTAACCGGTCACCCCGGCCTCGCCGTGCGCCGCGCGGATCTGGTCCAGCTGCTCGAACTCGATGCCGCCGCCGAGGGCGTCGCCGATCGCCCCGCCGAGCAGACAGCCCCGGACCCGGCTGCGGAAGTCCTGCTGCTGGGCGCGTGACCACAGAGGCATCACGAGGCGGAACCCTTTCGGTCGGCGGCACGGTCGGGCGCCCGGGACGGGTGCTCGGGCAGTAGACGCACCTTATTCGAAGAGCCGCGCGAAAAGGCGGTCCGCACCGAACATCGATTCGTTCAACCGTCCTTGGCCGGGCCGACATCCGCAGGTCACCGGGCACCTGGTCGGTGTGCCTACGGTCGGCGTCCATGAGCTCCCCCCGCACCCGGCTGATCGCCGCGGCCGCCCTCACCGCCGCGCTGACCGTCACCGTCCCCGCCCTCGCCACCCCCGCCCTCGCGGCCCCGTCCGCCAACTCGGCGCAGCACTCGGCGCACGCGATCCCGTTCACCGCCGCCACCGCCGTGCAGCAGGCCGACGGCAGCTTCGCCCTCAGCTGGACCGCCCCCGGCGCCCGGCACGTCACCGTGTACGCGGGCACCGACCCGGAGCACGTGGCGCACCGCCGGGCCGTCGCCTCCGGCGCGGGCAGCGCCACCGTCACCGTCTCCGGGCTCGGCGCGGCCGACCGCTGGTACTTCGAGCTGGTGCCGGACCGGGGCGCGCCGCTGGTCGTCGCCGACCGCTCGCTGCACCTGGCCTCCGCCCCCAACTTCCGCGACCTGGGCGGCTACCGGACCGCGGACGGCCGCTGGGTGAAGCTCGGGCAGGTGTACCGCTCGGACGACCTGTCCAAGCTGACCGACGAGGACCTGGCCAAGCTGCGCCGGCTGGGCGTCCGGACCGTCTTCGACCTGCGCACCCCGGCCGAGCGGCAGGCCGCCCCGGACCGGCTCCCGGCGGGCGCGAAGGCGATCACCGCGAACGTGCTGGGCGCCGCCGACACCGGCCAGTTCAACGTCACCAGCCCGCAGGCCGCCGTCGACATGATGGTCCTCGGCGAGCGCACCATGGTCTCCGCCGACAGCGCCCGCGCCGCCTACGCGCAGCTGCTGGGCGCCGCCGACGACCGCGGCGCGGTGCTGTTCCACTGCACCGCGGGCAAGGACCGCACAGGCTGGGGCGCGGCCGCCCTACTCACCGCGCTCGGCGTGCCGCAGGAGACCGTGCGGGCCGACTACCTGGCGTCCAACACCTACCGGGCGCAGGCCAACGCGGCCGCCCTGGCCCAGCTGCCGCCCGCCTACCAGGCGGTGTACCAGCCGCTGCTGGACGTCCGCCCCGAGTACCTGGCGGCGGGCTTCGACGAGGTGAAGACCCGCTACGGCAGCTTCGACGCCTACCTGAAGAAGGGTCTGGGCGTGAACGCGGAGCAGCTGCGCCGGAACCTGCTGGTCGGCTAGTCGGCCAGCGGCAGCAGCCGGGGCAGGTGCCCGTCGGAGGCCAGCGCGGCCGCGCGGCGCTCGGCGGGCACCTCGCCGTACAGGGTGGTGCGCTGGCGGGCCGGGCGGCCGGCCAGCGCGGCGATCGCCTCCAGGTCGCGGACCGACTTGTAGGAGCCCCAGGAGGAGCCCGCCATCCGGGAGATGGTCTCCTCCATCAGCGTGCCGCCGAGGTCGTTGGCACCGCTGCGGAGCATCTCGGCGGCGCCCTCGGCGCCCAGCTTCACCCAGCTGGTCTGGATGTTGGTGATGTGCGGGTGCAGCAGCAGCCGGGCCATCGCGGTGACCGCCCGGTTGTCGCGGGCGGTCGGGCCGGGCCGGGCGATGCCCGCCAGGTAGACCGGCGCGTTGGTGTGCACGAACGGCAGCGTGACGAACTCGGTGAACCCGCCGGTGCGCTGCTGGAGCCCGGCGAGCAGCCGCAGGTGGCCGAGCCAGTGCCTCGGGGTGTCGACGTGGCCGTACATCATCGTCGAGGAGGAGCGGATGCCCAGCTCGTGCGCGGCGGTGACCACCTCGACCCAGGTCGCGGCGGGCAGCTTGCCCTTGGTGAGGATCCAGCGGACCTCGTCGTCGAGGATCTCCGCGGCGGTGCCGGGGATCGAGTCCAGTCCGGCCTCCCGCGCGGCGGCCAGCCAGTCGCGGACCGACAGGCCGGTGCGGGTGGCCCCGTTGACCACCTCCATCGGCGAGAAGGCGTGCACGTGGATGCCGGGCACCCGCTCCTTCACGGCCCGGGCGATGTCGAAGTACGCGGTGCCCGGCAGGTCCGGGTGGATGCCGCCCTGCATGCACACCTCGGTCGCGCCGACCTGCCACGCCTGCTCGGCCCGCTCGGCGACCTGCTCCAGCGAGAGGGTGTAGGCGTCGGCGTCGGTGCGGCGCTGGGCGAAGGCGCAGAACCGGCAGCCGGTGTAGCAGACGTTGGTGAAGTTGATGTTCCGGGTGACGCAGTAGGTGACGTCCTCGCCGACGGTGTCGCGGCGCAGCTCGTCGGCGATCCGGGTGAGCGCGTCCAGGGCGTCGCCGTCGGCGTGGAACAGGGCCAGGGCCTGGTCGTCGGTCAGCCGGGTCGGGTCGTCGGCGGCGGTGGAGAGCGCGGAGCGCACGTCCGCGTCGATCCGGCGGGGGGCGGGCAGCGCGGCCCGTTCGCGCAGCGACTCCCAGTCGCCGTAGACGTCGTCGAAGTCGGTGCGGCGGTCGCCGGTGCGGCCCTCGGTGTCGACGGTGCGGAACAGGTCGGTGCGGCCGCCGCCGGTCATCGGCTCGTCCGGCTCCTGCCAGGGCAGGCCGACCGGGGTCCGGCCCTCGACGGCCAGGCCGGTGGCCGGGTCGGCCAGCGCCCGGACGTGCGGCAGCAGGCGCGGGTCCAGCCAGGGCTCGCCGCGCTTGAGGTACTCGGGGTAGATCGTCAACCGCTCGCGCAGCGCGAACCCGGCGGCGGCGGTGCGTTCGGCCAGCTCTTCGACGTGCGGCCAGGGGCGTTCCGGGTTGACGTGGTCGGGCGTCAGCGGGGAGACGCCGCCCCAGTCGTCGATGCCCGCGCCGATCAGCAGCGCGTACTCCTCGTCCACCAGGTTCGGCGGGGCCTGGATCCGGGCGGACGGGCCGAGCACCAGCCGGGCCACCGCCACCGCCGCGGCCAGCTCGGACAGCTCGGCGTCCGGCATGGCGCGCATCGCGGTGTCCGGCTTGGCCCGGAAGTTCTGCACGATCACCTCCTGCACGCCCTGGTAGGCGCGGGAGACCGAGCGGATCGCCAGCAGCGACTCGGCCCGCTCCAGGTACGTCTCGCCGATGCCGATCAGCACGCCGGTGGTGAACGGCACCGCGCTGCGCCCGGCGTCCTCCAGCACCCGCAGCCGGACGGCCGGCTCCTTGTCGGGCGAGCCGTGGTGCGGGCCGCCGGGCTCCGACCAGAGGCGGACGGCGGTGGTCTCCAGCATCATGCCCATCGACGGGGCGACCGGCTTGAGCCGCTGGAAGTCCGTCCAGGACAGCACGCCCGGGTTGAGGTGCGGCAGCAGCCCGGTCTCCTCCAGCACCCGCACGGCCATCGCCCGCACGTACGCCAGGGTGTCGTCGTAGCCGTGCGCGTCCAGCCACTCGCGGGCCTCGGGCCAGCGGGTCTCGGGGCGGTCGCCGAGCGTGAACAGGGCTTCCTTGCAGCCGAGTTCGGCGCCCTTGCGGGCGATGTCCAGCACCTCGTCCGGGGACAGGTACATCCCGTGCCCGTCCTTGCGGAGCTTGCCGGGGACGGTGACGAAGGTGCAGTAGTGGCAGCGGTCCCGGCACAGCCGGGTGAGCGGGATGAACACCTTGCGCGAGTACGTGATGACGCCCGGGCGGCCCGCCTGCTCCAGGCCCGCGTCCCGGACCCGGGCGGCGGTCGCGCACAGCTCGGCGAGGTCCGCGCCGCGGGCCTGCAGCAGCACCGCGCCCTCCGCCGCGTCCAGCGCCACGCCGTCCCTGGCCCGGCGCAGCGCCCGCCGCATCGCGGTCGCGGTCGGGGCGGCGGGCACGGACGCGGCCGGGGGCACGGACGGGGACTGAGGACTCATGGGCCCGACCCTACGCGAGAGGCGTAGCCCCTTGGGACTAACCGACCCTGATGGCGTCTCAGGGTCGCCGCGCACCGGATGCGACGCGAGGCGTACCCGGATCTGCTGCCCCCGGGCGACGCCCGCACGGCCAGGACGGCTTCTAATGGACGGTGACAGCGCACAGGCACTCGATCAGGGGGCGGTCATGGACCACGACTCCACCGCAGCACAGGACACGGCGCCGATCCGCATCGCACCGCCCGAGCCGACCGCGCCGGGCACCCGGCCCCCGAAGCGGCGCGCCGCCGTCCGGGTGGGCGTGCCGGTGGCCGTGGCCGCCGCCGTCGCCACCGGCATCGGCCTGGTGCCCGCGCTCGCCAGCGACGAGGCGCCCGACCTGCCCGCGATCAGCGCCCAGGACCTCGTCGCCAAGGCCCTCGCGGCGGACACCGACACCTTCTCCGGCACCGTCCGGATCAGCGCCGACCTCGGCCTGCCCACCGCCCTCACCGACGCCGCGGGCGGCTCCGGGCCGCTCGGGCGGCTGGCCCGCGGCGCCGGCGCGGAGGTCGGCGGCGCCGCCCCGCAGCTGAAGGCCGTCGAACTGCTCGGCGGCTCGCACACCCTGAGCGTCGCCGCGGACGGGCCCGACCGGCAGAAGGTCGTCCTGGCGGGCGACGGCTCCGGGTACGAGCTCCTCCACGACGGCACCCAGCTGTGGGCCTACGACCGCGCCTCCCGGCAGGCGCTGCACTACACCGCCCCCGCGGCCGCCGGGCACGAACGCCCCTCCGGGATCGACTCCTTCACCCCGCAGGAGGTCGCCGGGCGCTTCCTCGCGGAGTCCTCGGCGACCACCGACGTCACCGTCGGCGGCACCGAGCGGGTCGCCGGGCACGACGCGTACCGGCTCAGCGTCAAGCCGAAGCAGGCCGGCTCCACCATCCAGGAGGTGCGGATCTCGATCGACGCGGAGAAGGGCGTGCCACTGGCCGTCCAGGTCCGCACGGTGGACGGCGCGACCGCGCTCGACGTCCGCTTCGGCACCCTCTCCTACGCCAAGCCCGACGCCGGGACGTTCCGGTTCGCCGCCCCCAAGGGCACCGAGGTCACCGAGGCCGGCGCCGACGCGTTCTCGGCCGGCCCGCTCTCCTCCGCCCTGCCCGAGCGCCCCGCCGCGAACGACGGCGGCGCCGCCGCGATCGGCGAGGGCTGGACCACGGTCCTGCACGGCGACGCGGGCGCCGACGCCGCGGGGGCCCTCGCCAAGTTCGCCGGCCGCCACGTCGACGGCGGCACCCTGGTCTCCACCCGCATCGTCAACGCCCTGGTCACCGACGACGGCCGGATCTACCTCGGCGCGGTCACCCCGGAGACGCTGCAGAAGGCCGCCCGCAACTGACGAACGGCGAGAAGGGCATTCAGGGGCCCGGGGAACGGCGGGTCGATGCTGCTGGTGGCCGGAGCCCATCGATGTGTCCGTGCTGCTGCGTGTAGTGAACAGAACCCGAAGCTCACGCGCTGGGCGGCAGTGAACCGTCAGCAGCCACGGCCTCGCCGTTCCCCGAGCCCCTGGTTTCGCTTTCCTCTGCTATCGGGCCTGCGTGGAGGCCGCCGCCAGGGCGAGGGCCGGGAGGTCGGCGGGGGGCACCAGGAAGAGCGGGGACCAGCCCGCGGTGACCAGGCGGACGCCCGCGGTCAGGCCGTGCAGGCGGGCCCGGTGGGAGTGGCGCAGTTCGACCCGGTCGAGGCGGTAGGGCGGGAGGAGGTCGACGGGTTCGCCCCCGGCGGGCTGCCAGCGGATCACCGCGGGGAGGCCGGGCGGGCGGACGATGCGCAGTTCCCCGCCCTGCGACCCGCAGGCTTCCCGTCGCACCGCGGGAACGCGGCGGAGCTGGGGCCGGGCGAGGTGCACCATCGGAGTTCCTCCCGCGCGCCGGGACAGCTGCGGCCGGGTCGCGCAGCACGGACGTTAGCAGTCCGGGAGTCCGGTTGAGGAGATCCCGAGGAGGCGTTCTTCACCGGTGCCGCGCCCCTGACCCGCCGGCCGTCCCCGGCCCTTGACGCGGGCTCGGGGCGGACGGTGGGATGGTGGGCCGCCGCGGACCGTTCGTCCGCCGTTCGCCCGCCCGTTCGTCCGACCCCGCTGGGAGTGCCGTGCCGATCCGCCGCCGCCGGGTGCTGCTGGGTGCCCTGGCCGCCCTGGGCGCCACCGCGCTGGCCAGGTACGGGTCGGCGGCGGCGAGTCCGGCGGAGGGGCCCTCGGGTCTGCTGGAGGTCTCCACCGACTGGACGTCGGGGCCGGAGCGCAACGGCCTGCAGGCGCTGCTGGCGGCGTTGAAGGGCAGTGCCCCGAACGTCACCTTCGTCGCCGGGGACGGCTCCAACCCGTCCGGCACGGACCTCGCGGCGCGGCTCGCCGACGGCCCGCCCCCGGACAGCTTCCGGTGCTCCGGCGGCGCCGAACTCGCCGAGCTCGCCCCCTACTTGGAGCCGCTGGACGCCCGGGCCGGGGCCCGCGGCTGGAGTTCGGCGCTGCCCGCGGCCCTGCTGCCCCGGCTGCGTCCGGGCGGGGCCCTGCTGGCCGTCGCGGCCGGGGCCCGGCGCACCAACCTGCTGTGGAGCAACCCGCAGGTGCTGGCCGGGGCCGGGGCCGGCGTCCCGCCCCGGGGCGCCGCCGCGCTGCTGGACCGGCTGCGGCGGGTCGCGGCCACCGGTACCGTCCCGCTCGCCGTCGGCGGCCCCGTCGAGGTGCTGCACCTGGCCGAGCACGCCCTGCTGGCCGCGCACGGCCCGGACGCCTTCACCGCCCTCTGGCAGCCCGGCGGCCCCTGGCGGGCGCCCGCCACCGGCGAGGCGCTGCGCACCCTGGACGCGCTGCTGGCGCTCGCCGCGCCGCCCGCCCCGGACGCGGACTGGACCGACGCGGCCCGGCTGCTCGGCACCGGCCGGGCCGGGTACCTGTTCACCGGGGACTGGGCGGACGGCTGGCTGCGCGAGGACCTCGGCCTGCGTCCGGGCACCGACTACGGCTGGAGCGCCGCCCCCGGCACCGAGGGCCTGTTCCAGTCCCGCGTCGACGCCTTCGCGCTGCCGCGCGGGGCCCGCAACCGCTCCGGCGCGCTGGCCTGGCTGGACGTGTGCGCCGGGCTCGACGGCCAGGTCGCGCTGAACGGCGCCCGCAGCGCCGTGCCCGCCCGCACCGACCTGGCCGACCCGACCCGGGCCCTGTTCGGCCCGTACGCCCGCTGGTCGCTGGACGAGTGGCGCACCCGCCGCCCGGTCGACTCGCTCACCCACGGCGGCCTGCTCGCCCCCCGCCGCCGGGCCGCCGCGGTGGCGGCCGCGCGCGAGTTCACCGGGCACCGCGACGGCACCCGGCTGGCCCGCGAGCTGGCCGCGCTCTGATCCCCGGCCCGGCGTCCGCTCAGCCGGCGACCGGGACGGGGACCGGCACCCGCCGGCGCTCGGCCCGGATCCGGCGCAGCGCGTCCGCGCTCAGCACCACCAGGGCCACCCAGACCAGGGCGAAGCCCGCCCAGCGGGCCGGGGCCATCGTCTCGTGGAACACCGCGACGCCGATCAGGAACTGCGACACCGGCGCCAGGTACTGCAGCAGCCCGAGCGTGGTCAGCGGCACCCGCAGCGCCGCCGCGCCGAAGCACATCAGCGGCACCGCCGTGATCACCCCGCTCAGCACCAGCAGCGCGCTGTGGCCCCAGCCGCCGGTGAGGAAGCTGCCCTCGCCGCGCACGCCCAGGTAGACCAGGAACACCAGCGCGAACGGGAACATCACCGCGCTCTCCACCGCGAGGCTCTCCGCGCCGCCCAGGCCCACCTTCTTCTTGATCAGGCCGTAGGTGGCGAACGAGAACGCCAGGGCCAGCGCGATCCACGGCGGCCGGCCGTAGGCCACCGTCAGCACCAGGACGGCCCCGGCGCCCACGCCGACCGCCGCCCACTGGGCCGGGCGCAGCCGCTCGCGCAGCACCAGCACCCCGAAGGCGATCGTCACCAGCGGGTTGATGAAGTAGCCGAGGCTGGTCTCCACCACGTGCCCGGAGTTCACGCCCCAGATGTAGACGCCCCAGTTGATCGAGACGGTGACGGCGGCCAGCGCCAGCAGTGCCAGTCGGCGGGGCTCGCGCAGCAGCGGCCGCACCCACGCCCAGTGGCGGCGCACCAGCAGCATCGCGGCGACCGCGACCAGTGACCACACCATCCGGTTCGCCAGGATGTCGACCGCTCCGGCGGGCTCCAGCAGCGGCCAGAACAGCGGGAAGAGCCCCCACATCCCGTACGCCGCGAAGCCGTTCCAGAGTCCGACCCTGGCCTCCCGCGAACCCTCCGCCATGGCCTGCCCTTCACCCGCACGCTGTCGTGTCATCCGAAAGGTAGCGGCCCGCGCGCGGCGATGTCATCTCCCAATTCGGATATGGCTCCTGACATGGGGCGAAACGCGGGGGCCCGGGGGACGGTCGTCCCCCGGGCCCCGCGCGAGGTGCTCGGCCCCGCTAAGCCTCCACCGTCCAGGTGCTGGACCCGGCCAGCAGCCGGCCCAGGTCGCCGCGGCCGCGCTGCTCCTCGGCCCGGGCGAGCTGCTCGGTCATCAGGGTGTCGTAGACCGGGCGGGCCACGTCGCGCAGCACGCCGATCGGGGTGTGGTGCAGGGTGTCCGCGTCGGCCAGCCGGGTCAGCGCGAAGGCGGTGGCCGGGCTGGCCGCGTGGGCGTCGTGGACGATCGCGGTGCCCTCGGAGCGGGGGGCGATCCGCAGTTCGCCGTCCGCGTCGCGCACCACGTGCCGTTCGGCGCCGACCAGCACCGGCTGCCCGTGCTCCAGCCGGATCAGCGCCTCGTCGCGGGTGCCCGGCTCCTTGAGGACCTCGAAGGCGCCGTCGTTGAAGATGTTGCAGTTCTGGTAGATCTCCACCAGCGCGGTGCCCTCGTGCCGGGCGGCGGCCCGCAGCACCGACTGCAGGTGCTGCCGGTCGGAGTCGACGGTGCGGGCCACGAAGCTCGCCTCGGCGCCGATCGCCAGCGAGAGCGGGTTGAACGGGGCGTCCAGCGAGCCCATCGGCGTCGACTTGGTGATCTTGCCGACCTCGCTGGTGGGCGAGTACTGGCCCTTGGTCAGCCCGTAGATCCGGTTGTTGAACAGCAGGATCTTCAGGTTGACGTTGCGGCGCAGCGCGTGGATCAGGTGGTTGCCGCCGATCGAGAGCGCGTCGCCGTCACCGGTGACCACCCACACCGACAGGTCGGGGCGGGAGGCGGCCAGGCCGGTGGCGATCGCCGGGGCGCGGCCGTGGATCGAGTGCATCCCGTAGGTGTTCATGTAGTACGGGAAGCGCGAGGAGCAGCCGATCCCGGACACGAAGACGGTGTTCTCGCGCCGGATGCCCAGCTCCGGCATGAAGGACTGGACGGCCGCCAGGATCGCGTAGTCGCCGCAGCCCGGGCACCAGCGCACCTCCTGGTCGGTCTTGAAGTCCTTCGCGGACTGCGGGCCGTCCGCCTTGGGGACCAGGCGCAGGGCGGGGAAGTCGGTCATCGGGTCTCCTCCGCGTCGAGGCTGCCGAGTGCGGCGTGCAGCACGTCGGCGAGTTGGGCGGCCTTGAACGGCAGGCCGCGGACCTGGTTGTAGGACTGGGCGTCGACGAGGTACCTGGCGCGCAGCAGCAGGGCGAGCTGGCCGAGGTTCATCTCGGGGACGATCACCCGCTCGTAGCGCTCCAGCACCGCGCCGAGGTTGGCCGGGAACGGGTTGAGGTGGCGCAGGTGGGCCTGGGCGACCCGGCCGCCGTCGGCCCGGACCCGGCGCACCGCGGCGGTGATCGGGCCGTAGGTGGAGCCCCAGCCGAGCACCAGGACGCGGGCGGCGCCGCTCGGGTCGTCGACCTCGACGTCCGGGACGGAGATGTTGTCGACCTTGGCCTGCCGGGTGCGCACCATGAAGTCGTGGTTGGCCGGGTCGTAGGAGATGTTGCCGGTGCCGTCCTGCTTCTCGATGCCGCCGATCCGGTGCTCCAGGCCCGGCGTGCCGGGCACCGCCCACGGGCGGGCCAGCGTGTGCGGGTCGCGCTGGTAGGGGCGGAAGCTGCCGTCCGGGCCGTTCGGTTCGGTGGCGAACTCGACGCGCAGGTCCGGGAGTTCGTCGACCTCCGGGAGCTTCCACGGCTCGGAGCCGTTGGCCAGGTAGCCGTCCGAGAGCAGGAACACCGGGGTGCGGTAGGTGAGCGCGATCCGGGCCGCGTCCAGTGCCGCGTCGAAGCACTCGGCGGGCGTCGCGGGCGCCACGATCGGCACCGGGGCCTCGCCGTTGCGGCCGAACATCGCCTGCAGCAGGTCGGCCTGCTCGGTCTTGGTCGGCAGGCCGGTGGACGGGCCGCCGCGCTGGATGTCGACCACCAGCAGCGGCAGTTCCAGCGACACCGCCAGGCCGATGGTCTCCGACTTCAGCGCCACGCCCGGGCCGGAGGTGGTGGTGACGCCCAGCGCGCCGCCGAACGCCGCGCCCAGGGCCGCGCCGATGCCGGCGATCTCGTCCTCGGCCTGGAAGGTGCGGACGCCGAAGTCCTTGTGCCTGGACAGCTCGTGCAGGATGTCCGAGGCCGGGGTGATCGGGTACGAGCCGAGGAACACCGGCAGGCCGGAGCGCTCCCCCGCGGCGACCAGGCCGTAGGAGAGCGCCAGGTTGCCGGAGATGTTGCGGTAGGTGCCGGGGGCGAGCTTGGCGGGCGGCACCTCGTAGGAGACCGCGAAGTCCTCGGTGGTCTCGCCGAAGTTCCAACCGGCCCGGAACGCCGCCACGTTGGCCTCGGCGATCTCCGGCTTCTTGGCGAACTTCTGCCGCAGGAACAGCTCGGTGCCGTGGGTGGGCCGGTGGTACAGCCAGGACAGCAGGCCGAGCGCGAACATGTTCTTCGCCCGCTCGGCGTCCTTGCGGGCCAGGCCGCTCTCCTTGAGCGCCTCCAGGGTCAGCGTGGTCAGCGGCACCGGGTGCAGCCGGAACGCCTCCAGCGAGCCGTCCTCCAGCGGGGAGGCGGCGTAGCCGACCTTCGCCAGCGCCCGCTTGGTGAACTCGTCGGTGTTGACGATGATCTCCGCGCCGGCCGGCAGGTCCGCCAGGTTGGCCTTCAGCGCCGCCGGGTTCATCGCCACCAGCACGTCGGGCGCGTCGCCCGGGGTGAGGATGTCGTGGTCGGCGAAGTGCAGCTGGAAGCTGGAGACGCCCGGCAGGGTGCCTGCGGGGGCCCGGATCTCGGCCGGGAAGTTCGGCAGCGTGGAGAGGTCGTTGCCGAACGCCGCCGTCTCCGAGGTGAACCGGTCGCCGGTGAGCTGCATGCCGTCGCCCGAGTCCCCCGCGAAGCGGATGATCACCCGGTCCAGCCGCCGGATCGGCTTGGCCGCCCGTCCGGACGCCGGCCCGGACGCCGGCCGGGCCGGCACGGCCGGGCCGTCGCCGTCCGAGCCGTCCACTGCTTCTGACTGATCGACCTGACTGGTCACTGCCGCGGACCTCCTGTCGGGGAGCCAGCAGCGGGCGTGAGCCGGTGTGCCCCCGTCCGCCTGGTGCACCAAGGGCATCCTAAGCGGGCGGGGCACGGCTGGAGGGGAACTCGCGCAGAGCGTTCCGGCGGCCGGAGCGGGGTCAGGACTCCAGGTAGGCGAGGACCGCGAGAACCCGCCGGTGATCGCCCTGGCTCTGGCTCAAACCCAATTTCTGGAAGATGTTCGACACGTGCTTCTCGACCGCCCCGTCCGACACCACCAGTTGCTTGGCGATCGCCGCGTTGGTCCGGCCCTCCGCCATCAGCCCCAGCACCTCGCGCTCACGGGGCGTCAGACCGGCCAGCGTGTCGACCTGGCGGCTGCGGCTGAGCAGTTGCTGCACCACCTCCGGGTCGAGCGCGGTGCCGCCGTCGGCGACCCGGGCCACCGCGTCGACGAACTCGCGGACCTCGGCCACCCGGTCCTTGAGCAGGTAGCCCACCCCGCGGGTGGAGCCAGCCAGCAGTTCGCTCGCGTACTGCTCCTCGACGTGCTGGGAGAGCACCAGCACCCCCAACCGCGGGTAGCGGCCGCGCAGTTCCACGCAGGCCCGGACGCCCTCGTCGGTGTGCGTCGGCGGCATCCGGACGTCCGCCACCACGACGTCGGGCAGGGCCCCCGCGCCGTGCAGCTCGTCGATCGTCCGCACCAGGGCGGCGCCGTCCCCGACCCCCGCCACGACCTCCATCCCACGGTCCGTCAGCAGCCGTGTCAGCCCCTCCCGGAGCAGCACGGAGTCCTCGGCGATCACCACGCGCAACATGGCACTGACCCTAGCGCGCGCCGGACCGGGAGCCGGACCGCGGCCGCTACATGGTGCGGATCGCCACCGTGTCGCAGAGCTCCTGCAGGGCGGCCTTCGCCGGGCAGTCGGGCAGCGGGTCGAGCAGCGCCCGGGCCTCCTCGGCGTAGCGCAGCGTGTCGCGGCGGGCCCGCTCCAGCGCCGGGTGGCGGCGCAGCAGGCGCAGCGCCTCGGCGTGCGCGGCGTCGTCGGCGGCCAGGTCGGTGTCGAGCA
This sequence comes from Kitasatospora saccharophila, assembly GCF_039529925.1. Taxonomy (NCBI): domain Bacteria; kingdom Bacillati; phylum Actinomycetota; class Actinomycetes; order Kitasatosporales; family Streptomycetaceae; genus Kitasatospora; species Kitasatospora saccharophila. The sequence goes on from NZ_BAAANS010000026.1 coordinate 47,486, forward strand.
GTTCGCGCAGCCGGGCGTCCTCGGGGTCCGCCGGGTCGGGGGGCAGCTGGCGCAGCACCAGCACCGGCAGGGTGGGGACGCCCTCGCGCAGGTCGGTGCCGGGGGTCTTGCCGGACTCGTGGCCGTCGCTGGCGACGTCCAGGACGTCGTCGGCGAGCTGGAAGGCGGTGCCGATCCGCTCGCCGTACTGGGTGAGCAGGTCGACGATCCAGCGCTCGGCGCCGGACATCAGGGCGCCGAAGCGGCAGGCCACCGCGATCAGCGAGCCGGTCTTGCCGGAGATGACGTCCAGGTAGTGGTGCAGCGGGTCGTCCTCGGGGCGCGGCCCGGCGGTCTCCAGGATCTGGCCGGTGACCAGGCGCTCGAAGGCGTCGGACTGGATCCGGACGGCCTCGGTGCCGAGGTCGGAGAGCACCTGCGAGGCGCGGGAGAACAGGAAGTCGCCGGTGAGGATGGCCACCGAGTTGTCCCACCGGCTGTTGGCGCTGGGCGCGCCGCGCCGCACCGGGGCCTCGTCCATCACGTCGTCGTGGTAAAGCGTCGCGAGGTGGGTCAGCTCGACCACCACCGCGGAGGGCACCACGCCGGGCGCCGCGGGGTCGCCGAACTGCGCGGCGAGCATCACCAGCAGCGGCCGGAACCGCTTGCCCCCGGCCTCGATCAGGTGGCTGGCGGTCACCGTGATGAAGGGCACGTCGCTCTTGACGGCCTCGATCAGGGCGGCCTCCACGGCCTCCATCCCCGCCTGGACGTCACGGGTCAGATCGCGGTCCTGCACGCTCAGCCCGAAGGGCCCCACGACGGTCACGCTGACCACTCCTGTCCCTGGTCGATCCAGCGGGCCGGTCCCTCAGCCTCGCCGATGCACATACAAGGCAGCGTATCCGGTCCCGAGTGGATCACTGCACGGGCATGGGCCCGACTTCCCTGGTGGCGGGAGGTGGGCCGCGGGCGGTCCCGGCCGCACCGCTCCACGGCTCCGGCCCCCGCCCGGTGCGGGCGGGGGCCGGAGCCGGTCGGAACCGGTCGGAACGGGTTCAGCGGGTGAAGAGGGCGGCCTTGGAGGCCAGGTCGAGGAAGTACTGCGGGAGCAGGCCCAGACCCAGGGTGACCAGCACGCCCACGCCGATCGCGGTCGCGGTGAGCGGGCTGGGCACGGCCACCGCGGGCCCGGAGGGCTGCGGGTCGGAGAAGAACATCAGCACGATGACCCTGATGTAGAAGAACGCGGCCACCGCCGAGGACAGCACGCCGACGATGACCAGCGGGGTGGCCCCGCCCTCGGCCGCGGCCTGGAAGACCGCGAACTTGCCGGTGAACCCGGAGGTCAGCGGAATGCCCGCGAAGGCCAGCAGGAACAGCGCGAACACCGCCGCCAGCAGCGGCGAACGGCGGCCCAGCCCGGCCCAGTTGGACAGGTGGGTGGCCTCGCCCTTGGAGTCCCGCACCAGGGTGACCACGGCGAACGCGCCGAGCGTCACGAAGGAGTAGGCCAGCAGGTAGAACAGCACCGCCGCCACGCCGCGCCGGTCGGTGGCGATCAGGCCGGTCAGGATGAAGCCGGCGTGCGCGACCGAGGAGTACGCCAGCAGCCGCTTCACGTCCTGCTGGGTGATCGCCAGGATCGCGCCGACCGCCATGGTGAGGATCGCCACACCCCACATCACGGGCCGCCAGTCCCAGCGCACGCCGGGGAAGGCCACGTAGAACAGCCGCAGCAGGGCGCCGAACGCGGCGGTCTTGGTGGCGGCCGCCATGAAGCCGGTGACCGGCGTCGGGGCGCCCTGGTAGACGTCCGGCGTCCAGGAGTGGAACGGCACCGCGCCGACCTTGAACAGCAGGCCGACGGCCAGCATGGCCAGGCCGATCAGCAGCAGCGCGTCGTTCTGGGTGGTGACGGCCAGCGCCGGGGTGACCTGGGAGACCCCGGAGACCACGTCGGCGATCTCGCCGAACTGCAGCGAGCCCGCGTAGCCGTACACCAGGGCGGTGCCGAACAGGAAGAACGCCGAGGCGAACGCGCCCAGCAGGAAGTACTTGACGGCCGCCTCCTGCGAGATCAGCCGGCGGCGCCGGGCGAGCGCGCACATCAGGTACAGCGGGAGGGAGAGCACCTCCAGCGCCACGAACATGGTCAGCAGGTCGTTCGCGGCCGGGAAGAGCAGCATGCCGCCGACCGCGAACAGGGTCAGCGGGTAGATCTCGGTGGTGCGCAGGCCCTCGCGGACCGCGTCGCGCTCCTGCTCGCCGCCGGGGACGGCCGCGGCCTGGGCGGCGAACGCGTCCACCCGGTGTCCGTTGATCCGCGGCTCCAGCCGGCCCTCCGCGTAGGTGAGCACGGCCAGCACCGCGGTCAGCAGGATCACGCCCTGCAGGAACAGCGCGGGGCCGTCGATGGCGACCGCGCCCATCGCCAGCAGGCCGGCCCCGGTGGTGGCGTGGCCCTGGGCGGCCAGCACCAGCACGGCCGCGAAGGCGCCGCCCAGGCCCAGCAGCGACACCCCCAACTGGGCCGAGGCGCGGGCCCGGCGGGGCAGGAACGCCTCCAGCAGCACGCCGACCAGGGCGGCGCCGAACACCACCAGCATCGGCGAGAGCTGCCCGTACTCGATGTGCGGGGCGGGGATGCTCGGGCCGCTGCCGTTGGCGGCGGCCAGCGCGTGGACGGGCATCACTTCTGCTCACCTCCGTTGGTGGCGGCGACCGGGTGGGCCGGCGCGGGGTCGGTGCGGTGGACCTGGCTGAGGGTGTCGTTCACGGCCGGGTTCACCAGGTCGGTGAGCGGCTTCGGGTAGACGCCGAGCAGCAGGGTCAGGGCCACCAGCGGGGCGACGACGGCCAGTTCGCGGGCCTTCAGGTCCTTGACGCCCTCGACGCCGGCCTTGACCGGGCCGGTCATGGTGCGCTGGTACAGCAGCAGCGCGTACAGCGCGGCCAGCACGATGCCGAAGGTCGCCACGATCCCGATCGCCGGGTAGCGGCTGAAGGTGCCGACCAGGACCAGGAACTCGCTGACGAACGGGGCCATCCCGGGCAGCGACAGCGTCGCCAGGCCGCCGATCAGGAAGGTGCCGGCCAGCACCGGGGCGACCTTCTGCACGCCGCCGTAGTCGGCGATCAGCCGGGAGCCGCGGCGGGAGATCAGGAAGCCCGCCACCAGCATCCACGCGGCGGTGGAGATGCCGTGGTTGACCATGTAGAGCGTGGCGCCGGACTGGCCCTGGCTGGTCATCGCGAAGACGCCCAGGATGATGAACCCGAAGTGCGAGATGGACGCGTAGGCGACCAGCCGCTTGATGTCCTTCTGGCCGATCGCGACCAGCGCGCCGTAGACGATGCCGACCAGCGCCAGCACCATGATCACCGGGGCGAAGGTCTTCGAGGCGTCCGGGAACAGGCCCAGGCAGAACCGCAGCATCGCGAAGGTGCCGACCTTGTCGACCACCGCGGTGATCAGCACGGCCGTCCCGGCGGTGGACTCGCCCATCGCGTTCGGCAGCCAGGTGTGCAGCGGCCACATCGGGGCCTTCACCGCGAAGGCGAAGAAGAAGCCGAGGAACAGCGCCCGCTGCGCGTTCGGGTCGATCACCAGCTTGCCGGAGGAGATCGCGTCGGTCAGCGCGGTCAGGCTGAACGTCGCCTGCCCCTGGTCGGCGGCCACCACGTACAGGCCGATCACGGCGGCCAGCATGACCAGGCCGCCGAGCAGGTTGTACAGCAGGAACTTGACGGCCGCGTAGGAGCGCTGGCGGTCCGAGTCGGGGCCGCCGGCCCGGTCGCCGAAGCCGCCGATCAGGAAGTACATCGGGATCAGCATGGCTTCGAAGAACACGTAGAACACGAAGACGTCGGTGGCCAGGAAGGACACCAGCACCATCGACTCGACGGCCAGGATCAGCGCGAAGAACGCCTGGGTGCGCCGCTTGGACTCGAAGGAGCCCTCCGGGGTGGAAGGGTCCGCGTCGTGCCAGCCGGCCAGCATCACCAGCGGCACCAGCACGGCGGTCAGCAGCACCAGGGCGGTGCCGATGCCGTCCGCGCCCAGCGAGAAGCTGATCCCGAAGGAGCGGATCCAGGAGTGGGACTCGGTCAGCTGGTAGCGGTCGCCGCCGGTCTCGAAGGAGGCGGCGATCGCGGCGGCCAGGCCGAGGGTGAGGACGGAGACCGCCAGCGCGACGGTCTTGGTGGTGCGCCGCCGGGACTCGGTGGTCCCGGCCGGGAGGGCGGCGGTGAGCACCGCTCCGGCGGCCGGGACGGCACAGGTGGCGGAGAGGAGGTAGCTCATCAGACCGACCTCATCAGGAGAGTGGAGGCGACCAGCACCAGCGTGCCGCCGAACATGGAGAGCGCGTACGTGCGGACGTAGCCGGTCTGGATCCGGCGCAGCCGGCCGGAGATCCCGCCGATCGCCGCGGCCAGGCCGTTGACGAAGCCGTCCAGGCCCCGGCTGTCGAACCAGACCAGGGTGGCGGCCAGCGCGGTGCCGGGACGGACCAGGACGGCGTGGTTGAAGTCGTCCTGCAGCAGGTCGCGGCGGGCCGCCCGGGTGAGCAGCGAGCCGACCGGGGCCTTGACCGGGACGGGGCTGCGCCCGTACATCTGCCAGGCCAGGCCGGCGCCGAGCAGCATGCAGACGGTGGCGAGAGCGGTGACGGTCCACGCGCTCAGCGGGGAGTCGCCCTCGGCGTGGCCGGTGACCGGCTCCAGCCAGTGCAGGAAGGAGCTGCCGTAGACGAACAGGCCGCCCGCGAATACCGAGCCGAAGGCCAGCACGACCATCGGGACGGTCATCGACTTCGGGGACTCGTGCGGGTGCGGCGGCTCGCCGGTCTCCGCGTCCGGCTGCCAGCGCTTCTCGCCGAAGAAGGTCAGCACCATCACCCGGGTCATGTAGAACGCGGTGATCGCGGCGCCGAGCAGGGTGCACAGGCCGAGGATCCAGCCCTCGGTGCCGCCCTTGGCGAACGCCGCCTCGATGATCTTGTCCTTGGAGAAGAAGCCGGACAGGCCGGGGAAGCCGATGATCGCCAGGTAGCCGAGGCCGAAGGTGGCGAAGGTGACCGGCATGTACTTCCGCAGGCCGCCGTAGTGCCGCATGTTCACCTCGTCGTTCATGCCGTGCATGACCGACCCGGCGCCGAGGAACATCCCGGCCTTGAAGAAGCCGTGGGTGACCAGGTGCATGATCGCGAAGGCGTAGCCGATCGGGCCCAGGCCCGCCGCCATGATCATGTAGCCGATCTGCGACATGGTCGACCCGGCCAGGGCCTTCTTGATGTCGTCCTTGGCGCAACCGACGATCGCACCGAACAGCAGCGTCACCGCGCCGACCACCACCACGGCGGTCTGCGCGTCCGGCGCCAGGTTGAAGATCGCCCCGGAGCGGACGATCAGGTAGACGCCCGCGGTGACCATGGTGGCCGCGTGGATCAGGGCCGAGACCGGGGTCGGGCCCTCCATCGCGTCGCCCAGCCAGGACTGCAGCGGCACCTGCGCGGACTTGCCGCAGGCGGCCAGCAGCAGCATCAGGCCGATCGCGGTGAGCTTGCCCTCGCTCGCGTCGCCCGCGGTGGCGAACACCGGCTGGAAGGCGAAGGAGCCGAACTCGACGAACATCAGCATGATCGCGATGGACAGGCCCATGTCGCCGACCCGGTTGACGATGAACGCCTTCTTGGCGGCCGTCGCGGCGCTCGGCTTGTGCTGCCAGAAGCCGATCAGCAGGTAGGACGCGAGGCCCACGCCCTCCCAACCGACGTACAGCAGCAGGTAGTTGTCGGCGAGCACCAGCACCAGCATGGCGGCCAGGAACAGGTTCAGGTAGGCGAAGAAGCGGCGGCGGCGCTCGTCGTGCGCCATGTAGCCCACCGAGTACAGGTGGATCAGCGTGCCGACGCCGGTGATCAGCAGCACGAAGGTGATCGAGAGCTGGTCGAGCTGGAAGGCCACGTCGGCCTGGAAGCCGTCCACCGGGATCCAGCTGAACAGCCGCTCGGTGACGGCGCGCTGCTCGGCCTCCCGGCCGAGCATGTCCGCGAACAGGGCCAGGCCGAAGGCGAAGGAGAGCGCGGCCAGGGCCGTCGCGATCCAGTGCCCGAACCGGTCCAGGGCGCGGCCGCCGAGCAGCAGCAGGGCAGCGCCGGCCAGCGGCGCCGCGACCAGCAGCGGAATGAGAGAGTTCACTGAAGGGCCCTCCGCTACAGCTTCATCAGGTTGCTGTCGTCGACCGAAGCGGAGTGCCTGGTCCGGAAGATGGAGACGATGATGGCGAGGCCGACCACGACCTCGGCCGCCGCGACCACCATGGTGAAGAACGCGAGGACCTGGCCGTCCAGGTTGCCGTGCATCCGGGAGAAGGTGACCAGCGCCAGGTTGGAGGCGTTCAGCATCAGCTCCACGCACATGAACAGCACGATCGCGTTGCGCCGCAGCAGCACCCCGGAGGCCCCGATGGTGAACAGCAGCGCGGCGAGGTACAGGTAGTTGGCCGGGTTCACTCCGCCCCCTCCTCGTCCTGGTCCTTGGTCGGCACGGTCTCCAGCGCCCGGCGCGGACCGGTGACCCGCGGGCGGGCGGAGGACGGGCGGCCCAGCCAGTCGGCCGTGCTCTCCTCCAGCTCGGCCATCCGCTCCAGCATCTCCTGGCTGACGTCGCGGACCTGGCCGCGCTCGCGCAGGGTGCCCATCACCGAGTCCTCGGCGACGGTGCCGTCCGGCAGCAGCGCCGGGACGTCCACCGCGTTGTGCCGGGCGTACACGCCGGGGGCGGGCAGCGGCGGCACCTGGATGTTGTCCTTGACCCGTCGCGCGGCCAGCTGGCGCTGGGTCAGCGGGGCGCGGACCTTCTCGCGGTGGGTCAGCACCATCGCGCCGACCGCCGCGGTGATCAGCAGCGCGCTGGTCAGCTCGAACGCCCACACGTACTTGGTGAACAGCAGCCGGGCCAGGCCCTGCACGTTGCCCTCGGCGTTCGCCCCGGACAGGCCGGTGAAGTTCCGCAGGTGCGCGTTGGCCAGGCCGGCGATCAGCAGCACGCCGAAGCCGAGCCCGCAGAGCACCGCGGCGATCCGCTGGCCCTTCAGGTGCTCCTTCAGCGAGTCGGCCGCCGAGACGCCGACCAGCATCACCACGAACAGGAACAGCATCATGATCGCGCCGGTGTACACCACGATCTGCACCACGCCCAGGAACACCGCGCCCTGCGCCAGGTAGCAGACCGCCAGCGCGAGCATGGTGGCCGCCAGGCAGAGCGCCGAGTGCACGGCCTTCTTCATCAGCAGCATGCCGAGCGCGCCGCCGACCGCGATCACGGCCAGCACCCAGAACTGCACGGCCTCGCCGGTGGAGGTCATGACTGCTCCTCCTTCTCGCGGTCCTGCCGCTCCTGCTGGACGGTGCCGGGCGCCGCGCCGGTGATCTCGCCCCGGTAGTAGGCACCCTCGTCGGCGCCCGGGAAGATCGAGTGCGGGGAGTCGACCATGCCCTCGGTCAGCCCGACCAGCAGCTGCTCCTTGGTGAAGATCAGGTCCTGCCGGGAGGAGTCCGCGAGCTCGTACTCGTTGGTCATGGTCAGCGCCCGGGTCGGGCACGCCTCGACGCACAGCCCGCACAGGATGCAGCGGGCGTAGTTGATCTGGTAGACCGCGCCGTACCGCTCACCGGGCGAGTAGCGCTCCTCGTCCCGGTTGTCGGCGCCCTCGACGTAGATCGCGTCGGCCGGACAGGCCCAGGCGCACAGCTCGCAGCCGACGCACTTCTCCAGGCCGTCCGGGTGCCGGTTCAGCTGGTGGCGGCCGTGGAAGCGCGGAGCGGTGGGCTTCTTGTACTCCGGGTACTGCTCGGTGAGCCGCTTCTTGAACATGGCCTTGAAGGTCACGCCGAAGCCGGCGGCCGGCCCGAGGACCGACTTCTCTGACGGTTCGTCAGGCATCTCGGATCAGCTCCCTTCGGAATGGTCGGCCCCGTTGAGGGCGTCCTGGAGTTGCGGGGTCCGACGGCGGCGGCGCGGCACCGGCGGCAGTTCCTGCCCGGGCAGCGGCGGCACGGGGTAGCCGCCCGCCATCGGGTCGAACGCGGGCTCCGGCTCCGGAGCGGGCGCGGGCTTCTTCCGCAGCAGGTCGACCACCAGCGCGACCAGCAGCACCGCCGCCAGCGGCGCGCCCACGTACAGCACCACCTTGGCGAAGTCGTAGCCCTCGTTGCGCAGCGCCCGCACGGTGGCGACCATCACCAGCCACACCAGCGAGACCGGGATCAGGATCTTCCAGCCGAGCTTCATGAACTGGTCGTAGCGCAGCCGGGGCAGGGTGCCGCGCAGCCAGATGAAGAAGAACAGCAGCAGCTGGATCTTCAGCACGATCCACAGCATCGGCCACCAGCCGTGGTTCGCGCCCTCCCAGAAGGTGGAGATCGGCCACGGGGCGCGCCAGCCGCCCAGGAACAGCGTGGAGGCGACCGCCGAGACGGTGACCATGTTGACGTACTCGGCCAGCATGAACATCGCGAACTTCAGCGAGGAGTACTCGGTGTTGAAGCCGCCGACCAGCTCGCCCTCGGCCTCCGGGAGGTCGAACGGGGCCCGGTTGGTCTCGCCGACCATCGCGATGATGTAGACGATGAACGACACCGGCAGCAGCACCGCGAACCAGGTCGGCTGCTGCGAGGAGACGATCTCCGAGGTCGACATCGAGCCCGAGTAGATGAACACCGCCGCGAACGACAGGCCCATCGCGATCTCGTAGCTGATCATCTGCGCGGAGGAGCGGATGCCGCCCAGCAGCGGGTACGTCGAGCCGGACGACCAGCCCGCCAGCACGATGCCGTAGATGCCCACCGAGGCGGTGGCCAGGATGTACAGCAGCGCGATCGGCAGGTCGGTGAGCTGCAGCGGCGTCCGGGTGCCGAAGATCGACACCTGGTTGTCGGCCGGGCCGAACGGGATCACCGCGAACGACATGAACGCGGGGATCGCCGCGACGATCGGCGCCAGCACGTAGACCGCCTTGTCGGCGCCCTTGACCACCAGGTCTTCCTTCAGCGCCAGCTTCACGCCGTCGGCCAGCGACTGCAGCAGGCCCCACGGGCCGTGCCGGTTCGGGCCGATCCGCAGCTGCATCCAGGCGACCACCTTGCGCTCCCAGACGATGGCGATCAGCACCGTCAGGACCAGGAACGCGAAGCAGAACACCGCCTTCAGCAGCACCAGCCACCACGGGTCGCGGCCGAAGAAGCCGAGCGTGTCGGCGGCCGCCAGTGACGAGGAGAGGCTCATGATTCCTCCGCCGGGGCGATGGTGACCAGGTGGCCGACCGTGGTGCCGAGCGTGCGGTGCGCGCCGCCGTCCGGCGTCGAGTTGAGCGGCAGCCAGACCGTGCGGTCCGGCATCGCGTCGGTGACCTGCAGCGGCAGGGTCAGCGACCCGGCCGGGCCGGTGACCCGCAGCGCGCCGCCGGCCGGGTCCGCGCCGATCTCGGCGGCGGTGGCGGCGGACAGCCGGGCCACGGCGGCGTGCCGGGTGCCGGCCAGGTGCTCGTCGCCCTCCTGCAGGGAGCCGTTGTCCAGCAGCATCCGGTGCCCGGCCAGCACGGCCTGCCCGGTGGCCGGGCGGGGCAGCGCGGCGGGGTGGGCGGCGGGCACGGCCGGGCGGTCGCCCGTCCACGGGGCGAACCGGTCCAGCTCCAGCCGGGCCGCGCGGACGTCGGGCAGGCCGATCGGCCTCCCCAGCGCGTCCGCGACCATGTTCAGCACCCGGACGTCGGCGTGCAGGTGGCGCTGCATCAACTGGTCGGGCTTGAGCGCCGGTTCGAACATCCGGACCCGGCCCTCCCAGTCCAGGAAGGTGCCGGCCTTCTCGGCGACCGCCGCGACCGGCAGCACCACGTCGGCGCGCTCGGTGACCGCGGACGGGCGCAGCTCCAGCGAGAGCACGAACCCGACCCGGGCCAGCGCCTCGTCGGCGAGCGCCGGGTCCGGCAGGTCGTCCAGGCCGACGCCGCCGAGCACCAGCGCGTCCAGCTCGCCCGCCGCGGCGGCGGCCAGGATCTGTCCGGTGTCGCGGCCGGGGCGGGACGGCAGTTCGGCGACGCCCCAGTGCGCGGCGGCCTCGGCGCGGGCGGCGGACACCGCGACGGCCCTGCCGCCGGGCAGCAGCCCGGGCAGCGCGCCCGCCTCGACGGCGCCGCGCTCACCGGCCCGGCGCGGCACCCAGGCGAGCTTCGCCCCGGTGACGTGCGCCAGGCGCAGCGCGGCGGTCAGGCCGCCGGCGGTCTGCGCGAGCCGTTCGCCGACCAGCACCACGGCGCCCGGCGAGCGCAGCGCGTCGGCGCAGCGCCCGGCGTCGTCGGCGAGGACCTCCTCGCCGGCCAGCGCGCCGAGCCACTCGGTCTCGGTGCCGGGGGCGGCGGGCAGCAGCGCGCCGTGCAGCTTGGCCAGGCCGCGGGTGGCGTGCGAGGCGATCGAGAACACCCGCAGTCCGGCGGCCCGGTTGGCCTTGCGCAGCCGCAGGAAGACGATCGGCGCCTCCTCCTCGGCCTCCAGGCCGACCAGCAGCACGGCGGGCGCGGCTTCGAGGTCCCGGTAGGAGACGGCGTCCCCGTCCAGGTCGACCCCGTGTCCGGCGACCGCCGCCGCCAGGAAGTCGGCCTCCTCGTCGCTGTGCGGCCGGGAGCGGAAGTCGACGTCGTTGGTGCCGAGCGCGACGCGGGCGAACTTGCCGTAGCCGTACGCGTCCTCGACGGTGACCCGGCCGCCCGCGAGCACCGCGGCGCGCGCCCCGCGCAGCCCCTCGGCGGCCCGGGCCAGCGCCTCCGGCCAGGACGCGGCGACGAGTTCGCCGCCCTGCCGGACCATCGGGGTGGTGAACCGGTCGCGGCGCTGGGCGTAGCGGAACGCGAACCGGCCCTTGTCGCAGTTCCACTCCTCGTTGACCTCCGGCTCGTTGCCGGCCAGCCGCCGCAGCACCTTGCCGCGCCGGTGGTCGGTGCGCTGCCCGCAGCCGGCCGAGCAGTGCTCGCACACGGACGGGGAGGAGACCAGGTCGAACGGGCGGGAGCGGAACCGGTAGGCGGCGGAGGTGAGCGCGCCGACCGGGCAGATCTGGATGGTGTTGCCGGAGAAGTACGAGTCCAGCGGCTGGTCGACGCCGGTGCCGATCTGCTGCAGCGCGCCGCGCTCCACCAGGTCGATGAACGGGTCGCCGGCGATCTGCTGCGAGAAGCGGGTGCAGCGCGCGCACAGCACGCAGCGCTCGCGGTCCAGCAGCACCTGGGTGGAGAGCGGGACGGGCTTCTCGTACGTCCGCTTGACGCCCTCGAACCGGGAGTCGGTGTCGCCGGTGGACATCGCCTGGTTCTGCAGCGGGCACTCGCCGCCCTTGTCGCAGACCGGGCAGTCCAGCGGGTGGTTGATCAGCAGCAGTTCCATCACGCCGCGCTGCGCCTTCTCGGCGACCGGCGAGGAGACCTGGGTGCGCACCACCATGCCCTCGGCGACCGGGATGGTGCAGGAGGCGACCGGCTTGCGCTGCCCCTCGACCTCCACGATGCACTGGCGGCACGCCCCGGCGGGGTCGAGCAGCGGGTGGTCGCAGAAGCGCGGGACCTGGGTGCCGATCTGCTCGGCGGCGCGGATCACCAGCGTGCCCTTGGGGACGCTGACTTCGACGCCGTCGATGGTGAGCGTGACCAGCTCGGTCTGGGTGGAAGGCTCCGTGACCGTCACGCGTGCACCTCCCTCTCGGTGGCGGACTCGTGGACGGGGGACCGGCCGGCCCAGACGGTGGAGGCCGCCGGGTCGAACGGGCAGCGGTGTTCGTTGAGGTGCTGCTCGTACTCGGCGCGGAAGTGCTGCAGCGAGGAGACGATCGGGCTGGCCGCGCCGTCGCCCAGTGCGCAGAACGACTTGCCGTTGATGTTGTCGGCGATGTCGAGGAGCTTCTCCAGGTCCCCGGGGACGCCCTGCCCGGCCTCGATCCGCTTGAGCAGCTGGACCAGCCAGTAGGTGCCCTCGCGGCACGGGGTGCACTTGCCGCAGGACTCGTGGGCGTAGAACTCGGTCCACCGGGTGACGGCCCGCACCACGCAGGTGGTCTCGTCGAAGACCTGCAGCGCCTTGGTGCCGAGCATGGACCCGGCCGCGCCGACGCCCTCGTAGTCGAGCGGGACGTCGAGGTGCTCCTCGGTGAACATGGGGGTCGAGGAGCCGCCCGGGGTCCAGAACTTGAGCCGGTGCCCGGCCCGGATCCCGCCGGTGATCTCCAGCAGCTGGCGCAGCGTGATGCCGAGCGGCGCCTCGTACTGGCCGGGGTTGGTGACGTGCCCGGAGAGCGAGTAGAGCGTGAAGCCGGGCGACTTCTCGGTGCCCAGCGACTTGAACCAGTCCTTGCCGCGGGCCAGGATCGGCGGCACCGAGGCGATCGACTCGACGTTGTTGACCACGGTCGGACAGGCGTACAGGCCGGCGATCGCGGGGAACGGCGGGCGCAGCCGGGGCTGGCCGCGGCGGCCCTCCAGCGAGTCGAGCAGCGCGGTCTCCTCGCCGCAGATGTACGCGCCGGCGCCGGCGTGCACGGTGATGTCCAGGTTGATGCCGGAGCCCTGGATGTCCTTGCCGAGGTACCCGGCCGCGTACGCCTCGGCCACCGCGGCCTGCAGGCGGCGCAGCACCGGGACGACCTCGCCGCGCAGGTAGACGAAGGCGTGCTCGCAGCGGATCGCGTACGAGGCGATGACCATGCCCTCGATCAGCGCGTGGGGGTTGGCGAACAGCAGCGGGATGTCCTTGCAGGTGCCCGGCTCGGACTCGTCGGCGTTGACCACCAGGTAGTGCGGCTTGCCGTCGTTCTGCGGGATGAACTGCCACTTCATGCCGGTGGGGAAGCCGGCGCCGCCGCGGCCGCGCAGGCCCGCGTCCTTGACCAGGGCGATCACCTCGTCCGGGGCCATCGCGAGGGCGGCGGTCAGGCCGTCGTAGCCGCCGTGCCGGCGGTAGGTCTCCAGCGTCCAGGGGCGCTGGTCGTCCCAGGAGGCGGACAGGACCGGGGAGAGGAGCTTCTCGGCCGGTTCGGCAGAGGTCATCACGCTTCCGTCCCTTCGTGCCGCGGGGAGACCACCTTGGCGCCCGGGGTGCCGGGCAGCGCCTCGCCCTTGGCCAGCCGCAGGCCGGCCAGCGAGGGGGCGCCGCCCGCGCCGGACTCGTCGACGGCGCCGGGGCGCTCGTCGGCGAAGCCGGCCAGGATCCGGGAGGTCTCCTTGAACGAGCAGAGCTTGGCGCCGCGGGTGGGGCGGACCTCCTGGCCGGCGCGCAGCTGGTCGACCAACTGCTTGGCGCTCTGCGGGGTCTGGTTGTCGAAGAACTCCCAGTTGACCATCACCACGGGGGCGTAGTCGCAGGCCGCGTTGCACTCGATCCGCTCGATCGAGACCGAACCGTCCTCGGTGGTGCGGTTGTTGGCGATGCCGAGGTGCTCGGAGAGCTCGTCGAAGATCTGGTCGCCGCCGAGCACCGCGCACAGCGTGTTGGTGCACACGCCGACGTGGTACTCGCCGGCCGGGCGCCGCCGGTACATCGTGTAGAAGGTCGCGACGGCGGTGACCTCGGCGGTGGTGAGGTCCAACTGCTCGGCGCAGAACCGGATCCCGGTCGGGGTGACGCAGCCGTCCTCGGCCTGCACCAGGTGCAGCAGCGGCAGCAGGGCGGAGCGGGACTGCGGGTAGCGGTCGATCAACTCCCGTGCGTCGGCGGCGAGTCGGGCGGCCACCTCCGGCGGGTAGGGCTTGGCCGGCAGCGCCGGCAGGCCGAGTTCTGTGCTGCTCACCGGTCCACGCCTCCCATCACCGGGTCGATCCCGGCCACCGCCACGATCACGTCGGCCAGCGGGCCGCCCTCGCACATCGCGGCCATCGTCTGCAGGTTGGTGAAGGACGGGTCGCGGAAGTGCACCCGGTAGGGCCGGGTGCCGCCGTCGCTGACCACGTGCACGCCGAGTTCGCCCTTGGGCGACTCCACCGCGGCGTAGGCCTGGCCGACCGGGACCTTGAAGCCCTCGGTGACCAGCTTGAAGTGGTGGATCAGGGCCTCCATCGAGGTGCCCATGATCTTCCGGATGTGGTCCAGCGAGTTGCCCATGCCGTCGGGGCCGACGGCCAGTTGGGACGGCCAGGCGATCTTCTTGTCGGCCACCATGACCGGCCCGGGGGCCAGCCGCTCCAGGCACTGCTCGACGATCCGCAGCGACTGCCGCATCTCCTCCAGGCGGATCAGGAACCGCCCGTAGGAGTCCGCGGTGTCGGCCACCGCGACGTCGAAGTCGTAGGTCTCGTACCCGCAGTACGGGTCGGTCTTGCGCAGGTCGTGCGGCAGCCCGGTGGCCCGCAGGATCGGGCCGGTGGCGCCGAGCGCCAGGCAGCCGGGCAGGTCGAGGAAGCCGACGTCGACCAGCCGGGCCTTGAACACCGGGTTGTCGGTGGCCAGCTTGTCGTACTCGTGCATCCGCGAGCGCAGCAGGTTCACGCCCTCGCGGATCTTGTCGACCGCGCCGGGCGGCAGGTCCTGCGCGAGGCCGCCGGGGCGGACGTAGGCGTGGTTCATCCGCAGGCCGGTGACCAGCTCGAAGATGTCCAGCACCACCTCGCGGTCCCGGAAGCCGTAGATCATCAGGGTGGTGGAGCCGATCTCCATGCCGCCGGTGGCCAGCGCCACCAGGTGCGAGGAGATCCGGTTGAGCTCCATCATCAGCACCCGGATCACGGTGGCCCGCTCGGGCACGTCCGCGGTGATCCCGAGCAGCTTCTCCACGGCCAGGCAGTAGGCGGTCTCGTTGTACAGCGGGGTGAGGTAGTCCATCCGCGTCACGAACGTGGTGCCCTGCACCCAGTTGCGGAACTCCATGTTCTTCTCGATGCCGGTGTGCAGGTAGCCGATGCCGCAGCGGGCCTCGGTGACCGTCTCGCCGTCGATCTCCAGGATCAGCCGCAGCACGCCGTGGGTGGACGGGTGCTGCGGGCCCATGTTGACGATGATCCGCTCGTCGTCGGCGCCGGCCACCGCCTCGGCGACCTCGCCCCAGTCGCCGCCGGTGACGGTGAAGACCCGTCCCTCGGTGGTCTCCCGGGCGCCTGCTTCGTAGTGGGTGCTGCTCATCAGCTGTACGACCTCCGCTGGTCGGGAGCCGGGATCTGGGCGCCCTTGTACTCGACGGGGATGCCGCCGAGCGGGTAGTCCTTGCGCTGCGGGTGTCCCAGCCAGTCGTCCGGCATCATGATCCGGGTGAGCGCCGGGTGGCCCTCGAAGACCAGGCCGAAGAAGTCGTAGGTCTCCCGCTCGTGCCAGTCGTTGGTCGGGTAGACGCTCACCACGGACGGGATCCGCGGGTCGGCGTCGGGCGCGGTGACCTCCAGCCGGATCAGCCGGGTGTGGGTGATCGAGCGCAGGTGGTAGACCGCGTGCAGCTCCCGGCCCTTGTCCTGCGGGTAGTGCACGCCGCTGACGCCCAGGCACAGTTCGAACCGCAGCGCCGGGTCGTCGCGCAGGATCCGCACCGCCCTGAGCAGGTGCGCGCGGTCGAGGTGGAAGGTCAGCTCGCCGCGGTCGACCACCGTCTTCTCGATGACGTCGGCCACGTCGAGGCCCTGCTCCTCCAGCGCGCCCTCGAACTCGTCGGCCACCTCGTCGAACCAGCCGCCGTACGGGCGCTCGCTGGCGCCGGGCAGCACGATCGGCGCGGTCAGGCCGCCGAAGCCGGAGGTGTCGCCGGTGCCGCGGGCGCCGAACATGCCCTGTCGGGCGCCGACCACCTCGACCGGGATCTCCCGCCGGGTCGCGGGCACTTCGGGCCCCTGCTCCTCGCTCATCGCAGCAGCCCCCGCATCTCGCTGATCGGGGTGGCCTGCAGCGCGAAGCGCTCGGCCTCCTCCTCGGCCCGGCGGCGGTTCACGCCGAGCTTCTCGTGCTGGATCTTGTCGTGCAGCTTGACGATCGCGTCCAGCAGCATCTCCGGGCGGGGCGGGCAACCCGGCAGGTAGATGTCCACCGGGACGATGTGGTCGACGCCCTGGACGATCGCGTAGTTGTTGAACATGCCGCCGGACGAGGCGCACACGCCCATCGAGATGACCCACTTCGGGTTCGGCATCTGGTCGTAGACCTGCCGCAGCACCGGCGCCATCTTCTGGCTGACCCGGCCGGCCACGATCATCAGGTCGGCCTGCCGGGGCGAACCGCGGAAGACCTCCATGCCGAACCGGGCCAGGTCGTAGCGGCCCGCGCCGGTGGTCATCATCTCGATCGCGCAGCAGGCCAGTCCGAAGGTCGCCGGGAAGACCGAAGCCTTCCGCACCCAGCCCGCGGCGGCCTCCACGCTGGTGAGCAGAAAGCCGCTCGGCAGCTTCTCCTCGATACCCATCAGTTCCCTCTCAATGCCTTCGAGTCCGGTGGCTTGTCCGCCCGTTCACAAACGCCGCGCCCGGCGGCGGCCGGTGGTCAGTCCCACTCCAGGCCGCCGCGGCGCCAGACGTAGGCGTAGGCGACGAACACGGTGGCGATGAACAGGAGCATCTCGACCAGCCCGAAGATCCCCAGGGCGTCGAAGCTGACCGCCCAGGGGTAGAGGAAGACGATCTCGATGTCGAAGACGATGAAGAGCATCGCCGTCAGGTAGTACTTGATCGGGAACCGACCGCCGCCCACCGGCTGCGGGGTCGGTTCGATGCCGCACTCGTACGCCTCCAACTTGGCCCGGTTGTAGCGCTTCGGGCCGGTGAGCGAGGCCATCACGACGGAGCCGACCGCGAACGCCGCCGCGATGGCACCGAGTACGAGGATCGGCGCGTAGGCATTCATAGCCCCCGCTCCCTCCGTCCAGTCGTCCTTGACTGCAGATCGGAACCACCAGGTCACCAAGGGTGAAATGATGATCCACTTCGTGGGATCCGGCTCCATGTGAGGCAGTTCACAAAGCCAGGTTGGAGCGCATCCTATGCCTGTCCGCTTGTGATCTGCGACACGCAGTTCCCGATGATCTTTGTGATCTTCGCCACCCGACGAAGCCCATCGAAAGCGGATCGATCACCACTGTTCGACCCAGTGCGGGCAATTGGCCACGTACAGTCGCAATCCAGTGCGAAACGGCCGCCGTTCGGCCACGCCCTATATCAATTCTGCGGCGGTCCAGGCAAATTTCGGAGTGATCCGGTTTGCGTGATAGTGGATCTCACCCGCCAGGTGGACCCGGCGGGGCGGCAGCTTGACCCTTCGTTCACAAGCCCTCAGGCGGCCGCCGGGAACCGCGGCGCCCGCCGCCGGCCCCACTCGGTGCCCGCCAGCACCGCCACCGCCCCCAGCAGCGCGAGCACCCCCGGCCGGTCCCCCGCCAGCAGCACCCCGCACAGCGCCGCCCACAGCGGCTCGGTGCCCAGCAGCAGGCTCACCCGGGACGGCGAGGTGGCCCGCACCGCCCACAGCTGCACGAAGAACGCGAACAGCGTGCACAGCAGCGACAGGTACAGCAGCAAGCCCCAGCGCGCCGCGTCGAAGGACCCCGCCACGCTCAGCGGGGACGGCCCGGCCAGCGGCGCCGCCAGCACGAACACCAGCGTGGCGAACGCCAGTTGGACCCAGGTCAGGGCCAGCGCGTCCACCCCGCGCACCGACCGCAGCCGGGCCGTCGCCAACACGTTCACCGTCCGCGCCACCGCCGCCCCCAGCACCAGCAGGTCACCCGCCGAGGGCGCCCGCAGCCCGCCGTCCCCGGTCAGCAGCGCCACCCCCAGCACCGACAGCCCCGCCGCCGCCAGGAACGCCCCCGAGGGCGCCGAGCGCCGCAGCGCCGCCTCCGCGAGCGGCGTGAACACCATCGTCAGGCTGATCACCAACCCCGCGTTGGTCGCCGAGGTGTGCACCGCCCCGTACGTCTCCAGCAGGAACACCGCCCCCAGCACCAGCCCCAGCACCGCCCCGCCGCCCCACTGCGCCGCCGACAGCCCCCGCAGCCGCCGCCACGCCACCACCCCCAGCACCGGCAGCACCAGCCCGAACCGCAGCGCCAGCACCGCCACCACCGTCTCCGGCTCGGCGACCCGCTTCACCACCAGGAAGCTCGACCCCCACACCACCGCCACCGCCACCAACGGCAGGTCCCGCACCACCTGCGGACGCGCACCAACGGACAGAACAGCCACAGCAGGGCTCCCGGAAGGACTCGACGGGGCCCGTGCGGCATCGGACGGGTACGGGGAGCCGCCACTCTCCCGCACCCGAAAGGCGGCGGGCAAGCGCTTTCCGCGCTCGCCCGCCGCCGTCCCGGAGCCCGTGCCGTCAGGCGCGCGGCGCCACCTTGGTCAGGCCGTTGATGATCCGGTCCGCGACGTCGCCGCCGCTCGGGTCGGTCAGGTTGGCGAGCAGCTTGAGGACGAACTTCATCAGCACGGGGTGGGTCAGGCCGCGCTCGGCGGCGATCCGCATCACCTTGTCGTTGCCGATCAGCTTCACGAACGCCCGGCCCAGCGTGTAGTAGCCGCCGTAGGTGTCCTTGAGCAGCTGCGGGTAGCGGGCCAGCGCGCGCTCCCGGCCCTCGGGGGTGATCCGGGCCATCGCCTGGACGATGACGCCCGCCGCGAGCTGGCCGGATTCCATCGCATAGGCGATGCCCTCGCCGTTGAACGGGTTGACCATGCCGCCCGCGTCGCCGACCAGCAGCAGGCCCCGGGTGTAGTGCGGCTGCCGGTTGAAGGCCATCGGCAGCGCGGCGCCGCGGATCGGCTCGGTCATGTTCTCCGGCGTGTAGCCCCACTCCTCGGGCATGCTGGCGCACCAGCTCTTCAGCACCTCGCGCCAGTTCAGGTCGCCGAAGGCGGGCGAGGAGTTGAGGATGCCGAGGCCGACGTTGGAGGTGCCGTCGCCCATGCCGAAGATCCAGCCGTAGCCGGGCAGCAGCTTCTTCTGCCCGCCGCGGGTGTCCCACAGCTCCAGCCAGGACTCCAGGTAGTCGTCGTCGTGCCGGGGCGAGGTGAAGTACGTCCGGTACGCGACGCCCATCGGCCGGGACTCGATCCGGTGCAGGCCCATGGCCAGCGACAGCCGGGTCGAGTTGCCGTCCGCGGCCACCACCAGCGGCGCCCGGAACTCGACCTCGCGCTTGTCCGGCCCCAGCTTGGCGGTGACGCCGGTGATCCGCCCGGTGCGGTCCTGCACCGGCCCGCTGACGTTGCAGTTCTCGTACAGCCGGGCGCCGGCCTTCTGCGCCTGCCGGGCCAGCAGTTCGTCGAAGTCGGCGCGCTTGCGCACCAGCCCGTAGTCGGGGAACGCCGCCAGGTCCGGCCAGTCCAGCTCCAGCCGGACGCCGCCGCCGATGATCCGCAGGCCCTTGTTGCGCAGCCAGCCCTCGGCGGACACGTCGATGCCCATGTCGACCAACTGCTTGACGGCGCGCGGGGTCAGGCCGTCCCCGCACACCTTCTCGCGCGGGAACTCGGACTTCTCCAGCAGCAGCACGTCCAGGCCCGCCTGGGCCAGCCAGTACGCGGTGCTGGCACCGGCCGGACCGGCGCCGACGACGATGACGTCGGCGGTGGACTCCACGGCGGTCTCGGTCATACGGGGCTCTCTCCTGAGCGCGTCGGGGGCACGGGGATCGGGGCCGACTCCCCGTCAACGCCTTTCCGGCGGACGGGGTGCCGAACCACCGCAGTCTACGGCGCCTTGAAGCCGCGGTGGAGAGCGACGATGCCGCCGGTCAGGTTGCGCCACGCCACCTTCGTCCAGCCCGCCCGCTGCAGCTCGGCGGCCAGCGCGGGCTGGTCCGGCCAGGCCCGGATCGACTCCGCGAGGTACACGTACGCCTCCGGGTTGGAGGACACCTTGGTCGCCACCGGCGGCAGCGCCCGCATCAGGTACTCGGTGTACACCGTCCGGAACGGCGTCCAGGTCGGCGTGGAGAACTCGCAGATCACCAACTTCCCGCCGGGCTTGGTCACCCGCAGCATCTCCCGCATCGCCACCTCGTGCTCCTGCACGTTGCGCAGCGCGAACGAGATCGTCACGGCGTCGAACGACTCGTCCGCGAACGGCAGCCGGGTCGCGTCGCCCGCGGTCAGCGCCAGCTCGGGGTGCCGGCCCTTGCCCTCGGTCAGCATCCCGATCGAGAAGTCGCACGGCACCACGTCGGCGCCGGCCTCCAGGAACGGCAGCGAGGACGTCCCGGTGCCCGCACCGAGGTCCAGGATCCGCTGTCCCGCGACGGCCCCCACCGCGTCGGCCACCGCCCGGCGCCACAGCCGGGCCTGGCCCAGCGAGAGCACGTCATTGGTGCGGTCGTACTTGGCCGCGACGTCGTCGAACATGGCGGCGACGTCCTGCGGCTGCTTGTCCAGATGGGCTCGGGTCACGCCCCCATTGTTCACCTTGCGACCCGGACGACCGTCACCAGGGCTCACCGCAGGGCGCGGCGGCCCCCCTTGCGGCGGCGCCGGGAGCGCTTCCCCTGGGTCAGCGCGGGCATCCCCTCCGCCGCGAACGCCACCGTGAAACCGGCCCGCGCCCGCTCCGCCCCCGCCCGGCCCCGCTGGATCCGCCACAGGCACAGCCCGCACAGCAGCACCGCCACCGGCACGCTCAGCTGCGCCAGGCCGACGCCCGACGGCTGCGGGTACGTCTTCCCGCACACCCGCACCGCGGACGGGTCGTCCGCCGCGTGCTCCAGGCAGATCGGGTCCCCCGCCCGGACCCCCGCCGGCAGCCACAGGTCCGCCGCCGTCAGCCGCCGCCCGTCCACCGGGTACGCGACCTGGCTGTACGTCCCGCTCCCGCCCGGCAGTTGAGTGACCGTCCCCTCCACCCGCACCGGATGCGCGTCGATCCGGTCCGCCTGGTCGGCCTGCCGCCACCCGAGCAGGCACATCGCCACCGCCACCACCGCGCTCAACACGGCCCCGACGTACCACCCCCGAGCCGGTCGGCTCCGGGGACGTTCGGGGGTCGCGGCTCGCATGCGTCCTGTTCCTGGCTCGGGGGGAGGTCTGAACCGGGATGCTAGCCGCAAAGACCTCTCCGGGTCACGGTGAGTCAGAAAGCGAAGGACGGCGGGACGCGCATTCAGGGGCTCGGGGAACGGCGAGTCGATGCTGCTGACGGCCGGAGCCCATCGAAGGTCCGTGCTGCTGCGTGTCTTCAAGAGAACCAGGAGCCGATGCGCGCTCCGGCAGTGCACCGTCAGCAGACCCGGCCTCGCCGTTCCCCGAGCCCCTGAACGCACGGCCCCTGCTTTCACCTGCTCCGGTACAGCAGCCGCCCGTCCAGCACCGTCGCGAGGCACCTCGTCCCGCCCCCGGCCAGCTCCTCCGCCGTTCCGGCCGCGAACACGGCGAAGTCCGCCGCCCCGCCGACCGTCAGCGGCCGGTGCAGGGCGGCCTCCAGGGTGCCCCCCGCGCGCGGGTCGAGCGGGTCGAGGGGGCCGGGGCCGGTGTCCGGGCCGGGGAGGTGGCGCAGGCCGGAGCGGGTGACGGCGGTCCGGACGGGGGTGCGGTGGAGCGGGCCCGCCAGGGCCGTCGTGCCGTGGGCGAGGAGCCGTTGCAGTCCGCGCCGGGCGCTGCCGCCGCGCTGTTCGTCCGTCAGGTCGCCGTCGGGCAGCAGCGGCCGGTCGCCGCGCTCCTCCCGGGGGTCGGGGTGGTAGGCGGTCTCCAGCAGCCACGCCGCGTGCCGGTTGAGCAGCCCGGGCACCAGCAGCCCGGGCCACTCCCGGATCCGGGCCGGGCCGCCCGCCAGTTCGTCGAAGGGGCCGATCGCGGTGACGGTGGCGCCGTCGACCAGCACCGCCCCGTCCTCGACCGTCCCGGTGCCGGCCCCGGTGCCGGTGTGCAGCAGCCGGGCCCGGTGCAGGGTGAGCACGCCGGGGCGTCAGTTCGTCGCGAGGATGGTCAACTCGGGGTGCGCGGTGCCGCCCTCGATCGCGGTGGAGGCGATGTGCGAGGCGACCCGCGGGTCGACCGGGTCGTTGGCCGGGTCGTCGAGGACGCGCAGGTGCTGGTAGGTGGTGGAGCGCTGGGCGGGCACCCGGCCGGCGGTGCGGATCAGGTGGATGAGTTCGTGCAGGTTGGAGCGGTGCTTGGCGCCGGCCGCCGAGACGACGTTCTCCTCCAGCATGACCGAGCCGAGGTCGTCCGCGCCGTAGTGCAGGGAGAGCTGGCCGGCCTCCTTGCCGGTGGTGAGCCAGGAGCCCTGGATGTGGGCGACGTTGTCGAGGAAGAGCCGGGCGATGGCGATCATCCGCAGGTACTCGAAGACCGTGGCCTGGGTCGAGCCCTTCAGGTGGTTGTTCTGCGGCTGGTAGGTGTAGGGGATGAACGCCCGGAAGCCGCCGGTGCGGTCCTGCACGTCGCGGATCATCCGCAGGTGCTCGATCCGTTCGGCGTTGGTCTCGCCGGTGCCCATCAGCATGGTGGAGGTGGACTCGACGCCGAGGCGGTGCGCGGTCTCCATGATCTCCAGCCAGCGCTCGCCGGACTCCTTCAGCGGGGCGATCGCCTTGCGCGGCCGCTCCGGCAGCAGTTCGGCGCCGGCGCCCGCGAACGAGTCGAGGCCCGCGGCGTGGATCCGGGTGATCGCCTCCTCGATCGACACGCCGGAGATCCTCGCCATGTGCTCGACCTCGGAGGCGCCCAGCGAGTGGATCACCAGCTGCGGGAACTCGGCCTTGATCGCGGCGAAGTTGGTCTCGTAGTACTCGACGCCGTAGTCGGGGTGGTGCCCGCCCTGGAACATGATCTGGGTCCCGCCGAGCTCGACGGTCTCCGCGCAGCGCCGCAGGACCTCGTCGAGCTCCCGCGACCAGCCCTTCTCGCTCTTCGGCGGCACGTAGAAGGCGCAGAACTTGCACGCCGTCACGCAGACGTTGGTGTAGTTGATGTTCCGCTCGATGATGTACGTCGCGATGTGCTCGACGCCCGCGTACCGCCGCCGGCGCACCGCGTCGGCGGCCGACCCGAGCGCGTGCAGCGGCGCCGACCGGTACAGCTGCAGGGCCTCTTCGGCGGTGATCCGGCCGCCCTCGGCCGCGCGGTCCAGCACGGCCTGCAACTGGGTGGCGGAAAGGTTCTGCTCGGACACCTGGCGGGCCTGCTCTCTTCATCGGAGGGACGACCGGTTCAGCCTACGCCAGCACATTTCGGCCCCACCGCAGGCCCGTTCCGCGCCGCCTACTGCTTGACCAGGTCGCCTTCCGGGTCGGAGCCGAGCGCCGCCCCGGAGACCGCCACGTGCAGGCCGCCGCCGCTGAGCAGGGTGTACGTCTGCTTCTCGGGGACGCCGGTGCAGGCGCTGTCGGTGCCGTCGGGGCGCTCCTGGAGCAGGGCCTTGCCGTCCTGCACCGAGAGCAGGGTGAGCACGCCGCGGCAGACGGTGGTGCTGAGCTGGGAGGCGTTGCTGGTGCGTCCGACCTCCTCGCCGACCTTCCCGGCGGTGAAGGTCACGGTGAAGGTCGACGCCAGCGGGACGAGCCTGGTGGTGATGTTCCCTTTGAAGGTGCCCAGGAACGCCTCGGGCAGCGCCGTCCCGTCGCCCTTCACCGGCGTCCCCGTCCCGCTCGGGCCGGGGCTCCCGCTCGGGCTCCGGCTCGCGCTCGCGCCCGCCCCGGCACTCGCCCCGGCGCTCGGGTCCGGGCTCGGCGCCCCGGTGACCGCGTCCTGCCCCGGTGAGGGTGAGGGTGAGGGCGTGGCGCTCGGTCCGGGGCCGGCCTGCGCCCAGGGCAGGTTGCCGGTGGCCGCCAGCCCGCCGTAGAGCGCGGCGGCCAGCGCCAGCACTCCGGCGGCGGCCACCGCCCACCGCCGTCCCGCGGGCCGCTCCGGCCGTCCCGGGGGCCGTTCCCGCCGTTCCGGCCGTTCCCGCCGCGGCCCGCCGTCCAGCACCGTCGGCATCCGGTCGGTGACGACGGCGCGGCTCGGCCCGCTGTCGCCCTCCAGGTCGAGGAGTTCGACGGCGGCGCGGCCGACCGCGGCGGCCAGCGGGCCGGGCAGCCAGCCCTCGGGGCCGGCCGCGGCGGCGGGGGCGAGCCGGGCGCGCAGTTCGGCGGGGGTGGGGCGGCGGGCCGGGTCCTTGGCAAGGCAGGCGGTGACGGCTTCGCGCAGTTCGCCGTCCAGGCCGTCGAGCGCGGGTTCCTCGTGCAGGACGCGGTAGAGCAGGACGGCGGCGCTGACGCCCTCGCCGAACGGGGCGGTGCCGGTCGCGGCGAAGGCCAGCAGCGCGCCGAGCGAGAAGACGTCGCCGGCCGGTCCGGCGGGCGAGCCGGCGGCCTGCTCGGGCGACATGAAGCCGGGCGAGCCGACCACGTAGCCGCTGTGGGTGAGGGTGGCGGCGGCGTCCAGCGCGCGGGCCACGCCGAAGTCGATCAGCCGGGGGCCGTCCAGGGCGAGCAGCACGTTGGACGGTTTGACGTCCCGGTGGACCAGGCCGAGGGCGTGCACCTGTTCCAGGGCCTCGGCGAGCCGGGCGCCGAGCGCGTGCACGGAGGGGACGGGGAGCGGCCCGGCGGTGCGGACGGCCTCGCCGAGCGAGGGGCCGGCCACGTAGCCGGTGGCGACCCAGGGGCGGGGGCCCTCGGTGTCGGCGTCCAGCACGGGGGCGGTCCAGCGGCCGCCGACCCGCCGGGCAGCGGACACCTCCTGGCGGAACCTGGCCCGGAACTCGGGGTCGTCGGCCAGTTCGGGGCGCACCACCTTGACCGCGACGGTCCGCCCGCCCGCGGTCCGGCCCAGGTAGACCCGTCCCATCCCGCCGGCGCCGAGCCGCCGCAGCAGCCGGTAGTCGCCGATCACCGACGGGTCGTCAGCCGTCAGCAGTTCCATGACCGTCCCCCTCGTCCGCCGTCCAGCACCCGCCGGCCGCTCCGATCATCCCAGGGCGGCCGCCGGGCGGGAACGCCCGAGTCCGGAAGGGGACCGGACGGGTCAGACCACCGCGGGCGCGGCCTCCAGCAGCCGGATCGGCACGTCGGGGGCGAAGCCGCTGTCGTGCGCGACCCGGCGGGCGAACTCGGCGATGCCGGCCAGCTGGCGGCCGCCGAGCGAGAAGTCGAGCGCCTCGGAGAAGTAGGTCTCCAGCAGCGGGGCGTCGAACTCCTCCCAGCGGGCGGCCTGCGCGGCGACCTTCCCGGCCTCGGCCAGCGAGAGGTCGCGGGACTCCAGGAAGGCCCGGTGGACGGCGGCGGTCAGCGCGGGCTGCCGCTCGGCGTACTCGCGGCGGGCGGCCCAGACGGCGAAGACGAACGGCAGTCCGGTCCACTCCTTCCACATCGCGCCGAGGTCGTGCACGGCCAGCCCCTGCCGGGGGGCCTGCTCCAGCGAGGCGCGCAGCGCGGGGTCGCCGATCAGGACGGCGGCGTCGGCCTCGGCGAGCATCGCGTCCAGGTCGGGCGGGCAGGAGAAGTACTCGGGGCGGACCCCTTCGCGCTCCTCCAGCAGCAGCCGGGCGAGGCGCACCGAGGTGCGGCTGGTCGAGCCGAGGGCGACCCGGCGGCCGTCCAGGTCGGCCAGCGGGACCTTGCTGACGATCACGCAGGACATCACCGGGCCGTCGCTGCCGACCGCGATGTCGGGGAGCACCACCAGTTCGGACGCGTTGCGCAGGTACTCCACGCAGGTGATCGGGCCGACGTCGAGCTCGCCGGCCACCAGCCGGTCGCTGAGCTTCTCCGGGGTGTCCTTGCTGAGGTCGAGGTCGAGCAGGTTCCCGGTGCGCGCGAGGCCCCAGTAGAGGGGAAGACAGTTGAGGAACTGAATATGGCCGACCCTCGGCCGGACCGCGCTCTCCGGCCGTCCGCCGTCGCTACTGCTCACCGTGTGCTCCCTTGCCGTTGGTGCTCTCCCGGCAGGGTATGCCCGCTGATTGGGACGGTCCGCATCCGGTGTCCGACACACCGTCCGACACCGTTGTTCACCCCTGGTCGGGGCAGCCACCGCGTGCTACCGTTCCCCTCAGTTGCAGTTTGATTCCCCTTGCAGTACTTGGAGCCTGCGGAGCATGTAACCGCAGGCTTTTTGTAATTTTTCAGCAGTATCAGGCGTCAATTGAGCATTGATTGAAGCACTGTGCGAAAAACTCCGGACTCGTCCGGAGGCGGGGCGATCAGCGCAGCGGACCCGGGCGCCACAAGGTGTGGCGTCCATAACGTCCCTCGCAAGGAGAACGGTATGGCGACCGGAACCGTCAAGTGGTTCAACGCCGAAAAGGGCTTCGGCTTCATCGCCCAGGAGGGCGGCGGCCCCGACGTCTTCGTCCACTACTCCGCCATCAACGCGACCGGTTTCCGCTCGCTGGAGGAGAACCAGGCGGTCAGCTTCGACGTCACCCAGGGCCCGAAGGGCCCGCAGGCGGAGAACGTCACCCCCGTCTGAGGCGCGATCTCCATTTGATCGCTCACGGCCCCTCGGGTCCGTACGAGTAGCAGTTCCCAAGGAGGCCCGCCACGGCGGGCCTCCTGCCTTTTCCCCGCGCATTCCCGATTACCGCCGCTACCGCCGCATTCCCCCGGTTGCGCCCGCATTTCCCCCGGCTGCCCGTTGCCGCCGGTTACCGCCCGTTGCCGCCCGTTTCCGACACCCCGCCGCCGGAGCCCGGGCCGCGCCGGGAGAGGATCGATGCATGCACCGCCTCCGATCCGCCCGCCGCGCCCTCGACCGCTCCCTCGGCCGGATCGGCATCGACACCTACCTCCTGCTGCTGCTCGGCACCGTCCTGCTGGCCACCCTGCTGCCCGCCCGGGGCGCCGCCGCCACCGCCGTCACCGACGCGGTCTCGCTCGCCGTCGCCCTGCTGTTCTTCCTGTACGGCGCCCGGCTCTCCCCGCAGGAGGCGCTCGCCGGGGCCCGGCACTGGCGGCTGCACCTGCTGATCCTCGGCTGCACCTTCGTGCTGTTCCCGCTGCTCGGCGAGGCCACCCGGCTGCTGCCGGACTCGGTGCTGCCGCCGCAGCTGTTCACCGGCGTGCTGTTCCTGACCCTGCTGCCGTCCACCGTGCAGTCCTCGATCGCGTTCACCTCGGTCGCGGGCGGCAACGTCGCGGCGGCGATCTGCGCGGCGACCTTCTCCAGCCTGCTGGGCATCGTGCTCACCCCGCTGCTGGCCACCTGGCTGCTGTCCGGCGCCTCCGGCGTCGGGGTGGACGGCGGCCAGGTGCTCGACATCGTGCTGCAGTTGCTCGTCCCGTTCGCCCTCGGCCAGCTGCTGCGCCGCCGGGTCGGCCCGTGGATCGCCCGGCACAAGCTGGTCACCATGCTGGTCGACCGCGGCTCGATCCTGTTGATCGTCTACAGCGCCTTCGGCGAGGGCGTCCGCGAGGGCATCTGGAGCCGGGTCACCGCCGGCCAGCTGCTCTGGCTGGCCGTGATCTCGCTCGCCCTGCTGTTCACCGTGCTCGGCTTCACCCGCCTCGCCTCCCGCCGACTGGGCTTCTCCCGCGCGGACGGCATCACCATCCAGTTCTGCGGCTCCAAGAAGTCGCTGGCCAACGGCCTCCCGCTGGCCACCATCCTGTTCCCCGCCTCCGCCGTCGGCCTGACCGTCCTCCCGCTGATGCTCTTCCACCAGCTCCAGCTGATGGTCTGCACCGTCCTCGCCCAGCGCTGGTCCCGCGCGACTACGCTGCCCGGGTGACCTCACTCCCTGACGGCCCGCGGACCCGGGTCGGCGCCGCGGACCGCGACAGCGCCGTCGAACGCCTGCAACTCGCCTACGCCGAGGAGCGGATCAGCCAGGACGAACTCGACCAGCGGGTCCACGCGGCCCTGACCGCGACCGTCCGCGCCGAGCTCGACGCCGTCCTGCACGACCTGCCCGCGCGGGCCCCGGACGCCGCCGTCACCCTGACCGCCGTGAGCGGCCGCCTGGTCCGCCGCGGCCCCTGGCGCGTCCCCCGCGTCCTGAAGGTCTCCTCCACCTTCGGCAAGGTCCACCTCGACCTGAGCGCCGCGGTCATCGACCACCCCGTCGTGGACATCGAGCTGGGCCTCGGCTTCGGCCGCGCCACCATCACCGTCCCGCCCGGCGCCACCGTCGACCTCGACGGCCTCCAGCAATCCTGGAAGACCGTCCGCTACCGCCCCCCGCGCACCCCCGCCGCCACCCCCGGCCCCACCGTCCGGATCACCGGCACCCCGGGCTTCGGCCGCCTCAAGATCCGCCACGCCCGCCGCTGAGCCCTGCCTCAGAACCGGGAGGTGTCCACCCGCAGCCCGAACGGCTCCGGCAGCTCGACCGGCTCCCCGAACGGCAGCGGCCCGATCGCCCGGGTGTACCCGAGCGCGCCCGGCTCGGAGAACAGCGTGCAGGCCCGGTCCTGGCGGTCGATCAGCAGGTAGAGCGGCGCCCCGTACTCGGCGTACCGGCGCCGCTTCACCACCCGGTCGGTGTCCGCGTTCGAATCGGACGTCACCTCGACCACCAGCAGCGTCTGATCGGGCAGCAGGGCGGCGCTGCCCTTGGCCAGCGCCTCGGGCACGACCGCGACGTCAGGGATGTACCAGTTGCTCGACCCCGGCAGATCCAAGTCCCCCGCACCCATCACACAGTCGAGCTCAAAGACCCTGGCCGTCAGTTGGCGGCGTAGGTGACTGGCGATCGACTCGTGGTCCCACCCCGGCGACATCGGCTCGATGACCCCTTCCACGATCTGGACACGGTCCCCGGCATGGTGCTGGATCGCGTACTTCAGGGCCTGCTCCGGATCGACGGCGTCGTACGGCCGCTCGCTGGGCAGCGCGCTCATCGGCCCCTCCTTCGTCGCTCCCACGCTACCGACCGCCCCGGGCGGCCCCAAGCGAACTCACTCCAACGGGCGAAGGCCCGCACCCTCCCGAGGTGCGGGCCTTCGTGTCTGCGGAGCGGGCCGGGTCAGGCGGTGACGGGCTCCGACGCGGTCTGGGCCGGGACGGTGACCGGGCGGTCCTCGGCGAGGAGGTCACCGGTGGGGTTGTTGTAGGCGACGAGGTCGAGGGTCTTCTCGCGGGCGGAGACCAGGATCGGGACGACGACCTGACCGGCCACGTTGGTGGCGGTGCGCATCATGTCGAGGATCGGGTCGATCGCCAGCAGCAGGCCGACGCCCTCCAGCGGGAGGCCCAGGGTGGAGAGGGTCAGGGTGAGCATCACGATCGCGCCGGTGAGGCCGGCGGTGGCCGCGGAGCCGATCACCGAGACGAAGGCGATCAGCAGGTAGTCCTTGATGCCGAGGTCGATGCCGTACACCTGGGCGACGAAGATCGCGGCGAGCGACGGGTAGATCGCGGCGCAGCCGTCCATCTTGGTGGTCGCGCCGAACGGGACGGCGAACGAGGCGTACTCGGACGGGACGCCGAGGCGCTCGGTGACGCGGCGGGTGACCGGCAGGGTGCCGACCGAGGAGCGGGAGACGAAGGCGAGCTGGATCGCGGGCCAGGCGCCCTTGAAGAAGTTCAGCGGGTTGAGGCCGGCCACGAAGCGCAGCAGCAGCGAGTAGACGCCGAACAGGACGATCGCGCAGCCGACGTAGACGTCGGCGGTCAGCGTGGAGAAGGGCTTGAGCAGGTCCCAGCCGTACTCGGCGACGGACTTGCCGATCAGGCCGAGGGTGCCGAGCGGGGCGAGCCGGATGACCCACCACAGGGCGGTCTGGACGAGTTCGAGGACGCTCTCGGAGAGCTGGCGGACCGGGGCGGCCTTGTCGCCGAGCTTGAGCAGGGCCGCGCCGACGACCACGCCGAGGAAGACGATCTGGAGGACGTTCACCTTCAGGAAGGCGTCGGCGATGTTGGTCGGGATGATGCCGGTCAGGAAGTCGACCCAGCTGCCGCCCTTGGCGACGCCCTTGACGCCCTCGGTGGAGATGTTCGCGCCCTTGCCGGGGTCGGTGAGCAGGCCGAGGCCGAGGCCGACGGCGACCGCGATCAGCGAGGTGGCGAGGAACCAGAACAGGGTGCGGGCGGCCAGCCGGGCGGCGTTGGTGACGTTCCGCAGGTTGGCGACCGAGACGATGATCGCGGTGAAGACCAGCGGCGGGACGGCCAGCTTGAGCAGCTGGACGAAGGTCTTGCCGATGGTGTCCAGGGTGGTCTTCAGCCAGGACACGTCGCCGGACCGGGCGATCCAGCCGAGCAGCAGGCCGAGGACGAGGCCGCCGACGATCTGGACCCAGAAGGGGGTGCGGCGGAGGCGTCCCAGCAGGGTGGGCGCGGGCGCGGTGGACATGGGTGTGCGTCTCCGGGGGGGGGGTGGTGGAGCAGGCGGGGGGTGGGAGGGGCGGAGGCGGCGGCACGGCGGACGCGGGGACCGGGCGGGGAGACCCGGGGCCAACACTCGGGGTGTCGGTGCGTCAGGAGCGGCGTGCCGCCCGCATACAGCCGCCGGAGCGACAGCGGCGCGGGCCGTCCACGGCACCGGGCAGACGCGGGCAGCGCGGCACGAGCGGGGTGCTCGTCCCGGCCTGGCGCGCGGCGTCTGCGGTGGTCATGAGCAGCACAGTAGCAACAAACCTTTGAGATGTTCAAAGTACTTGTTTGAGATCGTTACCGAACGACCCTTTCCTGACGGGCCATCAGCCTGACCAGGCAGCTTTGACGCCCTTCCGGTTATACGTATAACTTGAAGGGACACCACGCCGCCGGAAGGACACCCATGGGCTACGCCGCACTGCTCCGCGCCCCGCACGTCACCCGGCTGCTGCTCGGCACCCTGCTCGGCCGGCTCCCGGCCGGCATGACCGCCCTGGTCATCGCGCTCGCCCTGCGCGAGGCCGGCGCCCCCTACAGCCGGATCGGCCTGGCCACCGCCGCGTACGCGATCGCCACCGCCGTCGGCGGGCCCGTCCTCGGCCGGATCGTCGACCTCACCGGGCAGCCCCGCGTCCTGCTCGCCTCCGCCACCCTGGCCGGCACCGGCTACGCGCTGCTCGCCCTCGCCCCCGGCTCCGCCCTCGCCGCCCCGCTCGGCGCCGCGGTCGCCGGCCTCTGCATGCCCCCGCTGGAACCCTGCCTGCGCTCGCTGTGGCCCGCCGTCGTCCGCGAGGAGCAGCTCGACACCGCGTACGCCTTCGACTCCGCCGCCCAGCAGGTGCTGTACCTGGCCGGGCCGCTCGCCGTCGCCGGGATCGCCGGCGCCTTCTCCCCCACCGCCGCGCTCTGGACCGCCGCCGCGCTCGGCCTGCTCGGCGCCCTGGTGGTGGCGAGCTCCGCGCCCGCCCGGGCCTGGCAGGCCCCGCCGCGCGAAGCCTCCGCCGGACTGCTCGGACCGCTGCGCTCCCCCGGCCTCGTCCTGCTGCTGCTCGGCCTGGCCGGGGCCGGCTGGACGGTCGGCGGGCAGAACGTGCTGTTCATCGCGTACGCCGAACAGCACCCCGGCCTGCCCGGCGGCGCCGGCACCCTGCTCGCACTGGCCGCGCTGGCCGGACTGCTCGGCGCCCTGGCCTACGGCACCGCCCGCTGGCGGGCCGACACCGCGACCCGCACCTGGGTGCTCGCCCTCGCCATGGCCGCCTGCTACCTGCCGCTGCTGCTCCTGCCCGGCCCGTGGCCGATGGCCGCCCTGGCCTTCGCCTCCGGCCTGGGCCTGGCCCCGCTGCTGGCCGCCGCGTTCGTGCTGGTCGCCGAGCTCGCCCCGACCGGCACCGTCACCGAAGCCTTCTCCTGGCTGATCACCCTGTTCGCCACCGGCAACGCGGCCGGCAGCGCGGTCTCCGGCGCCCTGGTCGACACCTCCCTGTCCGCCGTCGCCCTGTGCGCCACCGGCGGCATCACCCTCGGCGGCCTCCTCCTGCTCACCACCCGCAGCTGGCTGCGCCCGGCCACCCCCGTGCTCGTCCCCGCCTGACCCGGCCCCGGCTGACCCGGCCCCGGCCGGAAAAGCGCTGGTCCGCGTCGGCCGCCCGCTGCTTGGATGCCCCGCATGACCAGTTTCGAGCTGCCCGCCGGCCACAGCGTCTCGACCGACCCCGACCGCCTCGACCGGGAGGCCGTGCACCGCTGGCTCTCCGAGGGCGCGTACTGGGCGCTCGGGCGGCCGCGCGCGAAGCAGGAGCTGGCGATCGACCACTCCCTCAACTTCGGCCTGTACGAGGACGCTTCGGGCGCCCAGGTCGGCTACGCGCGGGTGGTCACCGACCGGGCCACCTTCGCCTGGCTGTGCGACGTGTTCATCGCCCCCGGGGCCCGCGGCCGCGGCCTGGGCACCGCACTGGCCGCCGCCGTCCGGGACGAGCTCGCCGCCCTCGGCCTGCGCCGGGTGCTGCTCGCCACCGGGGACGCCCACGAGGTGTACGCCAGGGTCGGGTTCGCGCCGCTGGCGCTGCCGGAGAAGTGGATGGTCCTCGGCGAGCAGTGAGGTGAACCGCCGGCTCAGACCGCCGCGGTGGACCGGCGCACCACCAGCGTGGTCGCCAACGGGGGCACCGGGGAGGGGAGTTCGCCGTCCAGCAGGGCGGTCAGTTGGGCCAGCCCGGCCCGGCCCAGCTCCTCGCCCGGCAGGTCGACCGTGGTCAGCGGCGGGCTGAGCAGCTCCGCCACCGGGATGTTGTCCATGCCGACCACCGACAGGTCCGCCGGGATCCGCAGCCCCAGCTCCGCCGCCGCCCGGTACAGCCCGGACGCCACCACGTCGTCGTCGCACACCACCGCGCCCGGCCGCCCGGGGCCGGCCAGCAGCTCCCGGGCCGCCCGCTCCGCCTCCCGGCTGCCCTCGTTCAGGCCCACCGCCAGCTCCCGCACCTCCAGCCCGGCCGCGGCCGCCGCGAACGCCGCCTGCCGCACCCGGAAGGTGTGCGCCGAGTGCACCGAGCGCAGGTAGCCGATCCGCCGGTGGCCCAGCCCCGCCAGGTGGTCCACCGCCGCCCGCATGCCCGCCGCCAGGTCCAGCTCCACCGTCGGACGGCCCGGGTGGGCCGCCGGGTCGGCGTCCAGGAACACCGCCGGGGTGTCCGCCGGGAGCCCGCCGACCTGCTTGTCGTCCGGCGAGCAGACCAGCAGCCCGTCGAACCGCCCGGCCGCCGCCGCCTCGGCCAGCTCCGCCGCGTCCCACCCGCTGGAGACCACCACCGACAGGCCGTGCCGGGCCGCCTCCCCGTGCACGCCGGTCAGCACCCGGCCGAAGAACGGTCCCAGCAGGTTCGGCACCGCCAGCAGCACCATCCCGCTGCGGCCCAGCCGCAACTGCCGGCCGGCGGCCTGCGGACGGTAGCCCAGCTCGCGGGCCGCGGTGCGGATCCGCTCCCGGGTGGCCGCCGAGACCCGGTGCCCGGCGCTGCCGGAGAACACCAGCGAGACCGTCGCCTGCGAGACCCCCGCCAGCCGGGCCACGTCACGGCCGGTCGGACGCCGACGCGGGCCCTCGCCGGAAGGGGGTTCGCCGGAAAGGGCCTCGTCGAGCGGGCTCTCCCCGGACGGGCCGTCCCCGGACGGGCTCTCGCCGAGCGGGCTGTCCGCCAACGCCGGTCAGCCGGCCTGCGCCCGCTGGGCCTGCTGGGCGGCGGCGGCCCGGGCCGCGTCGTCCGCCGCGTCCTCGGCCGAGTCCCGCGCCACCGCGCGGGTCTTGCGGGTCTCGATCCGCTCCGCGATCTGCGCCGACATCTCGTCGCGCTGCTTGCTCAGCACCACGTAGCTGATCGCCGAGGACGCCACCGCCGCCAGCGCGAACAGGATCAGCAGGCCCAGCGAACCCACCACCGGGATCACCTTGAAGTGCCCCAGCAGCAGGGCGACCAGCAGGCAGGCCAGGAAGATGCTCGCCCGCAGCGAGGTGTAACGGAGCGTGGCGTGGTTCTTGCTGCTCACCGGGATCGTCCTTCGCTGCCGGGCCGCGCCGGCGGGCGCGTGGGGGAAAAAGGCCCTCCCAGTGAAGCACGACCTCACACCGCTCAGGCGCGCAGGTCGAGCCACATCGTCACGTCGTCCCGGTCGTCACCCGGCGCGACCCGGATCGCCCCCGGCACCCGGCCCACCTCCACGTACCCGCTGCGCCCGTAGAACTCCTCCAGGCCGTGCCCGCCGCGCAGGGTCAGCTTCAGCCCCGCCAGCCCCCAGTCCCGGGCCACCCGCTCTGCCTCCGCCAGCAGTTGCGCCCCGTAGCCGCGGCCCTGGCACTCCGGGTGCACCATCACCCGCTTCAGCAGCCGCCAGTGGTCCATCAGACCGAACCGCATGTCCTCGAAGAACACCACCGCGACGGCCCGCCCGCCCGGCTCGAACCCCACCAGCAGCCGGTCCGGCCCCAGCCCCGCGAACTGCCGCTCCGCGACCGGCCGCACCTCCGCCACCTCCACCGGCGGCACGAACCCCACCGCGCCCCCGGCGTTGGACACCTCCGTCCACAGCACGGTGATCTCCTCCCGCAGCGCGGGGGTCGGCTCGGGGTCCAGCACGAATCGCAGCGTCATGGTCAATAACCATACCTGACCCTTACAGTGGCCTTCCGGGAGAACGGCGGGAAGCCGAATCAGGGGCTCGGGGAACGGCGAGCCCCGGTCTGCTCACGGTTCACTGCCGGAGCGCGCATCGGCTTCCGGTTCGGTCGAAGACACGCAGCAGCACGAACACTCCGACGGGCTCCGGCCGTCAGCAGCTCGGACTCGCCGTTCCCCGAGCCCCTGGAGTGAGCGCCAGACAGCAGCCCACCGCGACCGCGCAGAGCGCTCCCGCCGCGTACCAGGTCGCGTCGTAGTCGCCGAAGCGGTCCCGGGCCAGGCCGGCCAGGCCGGCCACCGCGGCCGCGCCGACCTGGTGGGCGGCGAGGACCCAGCCGAAGACGATCGGGGCGTCGGCGCCGAAGTGGCGGCGGCAGAGGGCGACGGTGGGCGGGACGGTGGCGACCCAGTCGAGGCCGTAGAAGACCACGAAGGCCAGGATCGGCGGCCGCAGGCTCTCCCCGAAGAGGGCGGGCAGGAAGAGCAGCGAGAGCCCGCGCAGCGCGTAGTAGGTGACCAGCAGCCGGACGGGGTCGAAGCGGTCGGTGAACCACCCGCTGGCGATCGTCCCGGCGACGTCGAAGACGCCGATCAGGGCGAGCAGCGAGGCGCCGGTGGTGACGGGCATGCCGTGGTCGTGGGCGGCGGGGATGAAGTGGGTGCCGACCAGGCCGACGGTGGTGGCGCCGCAGATCGCGAAGGACGCGGCGAGCAGCCAGAACGCGCGCCGCCCGGTCGCCTGCCGCAGCACCCGCAGCGAGCGGGCCAGCGCCGAGCCGTCGGTGGTCGGCGGCGGCGGGGCGGTGCTCGCGCCGTACGGCAACTGCCCGACGTCGGCGGGCCGTTCGCGCATCAGCAGCAGGACGGGGACGGCCACCGCGGTGGCGCAGAGCGAGACCACCACGACCGCGGTCCGCCAGCCGTGGTTCTCGACCAGCGCGGCCAGCACCGGCATGAAGACCAGGTTCCCGGCGGCTCCGGCGGCGGTCAGGACGCCGGTGACCAGGCCCTGTCGGGCCTCGAACCAGCGTCCGGAGACGGTGGTGGCGAAGGCCCCGGCCATCGAGCCGCTGCCGAGGCCGACCAGCACGCCCCAGCACAGGACCAGCTGCCAGGGGTGGGTCATCAGCATGGTCAGGCCGGCGCCGGTGGAGATGGTGAGCAGCGCGCAGACCACCACCGGGCGGACGCCGAAGCGGTCCATCAGGGCGGCGGCGAACGGCGCGGTGAGGCCGTAGAGGGCGAGGTTGACGGAGACGGCGCTGGAGATGGTGGCGCGGGACCAGCCGAACTCGTCGTGCAGGGCGTCCATCATCAGGCTGGGCGTGGAGCGGAACCCGGCCGAGCCGACCAGGACGACCAGCGAGACGGCGACCACGATCCAGCCGTAGTGGACGCGCGGGGTGCGGCGGGGGCCGGGCGGGTCCCCGGCCGGGTCGGCGACGGGGTCGGGGTCGAGTTCCAGTTCCTTCACCCGGCCGAGTCTCCCGCCCCGGCCGCCCGGGCACGACGGCTCCGGCTGCCACGTATGCCCGATTTCCGGTCAGCGGGCCGCCGTTCGGGCGGCCCGGCGGTCCGTTCCGTGCCCGGCGGTCCGTTCAGTGGCCGGCGGTGACCGGGCCGCCGTCGGGGACCCGGCGCAGGTTGCGGATCGGCGGGCTGAGCAGCAGCGCGGTGGCGGTGCCCAGGGTGACGACGCCGCCGATCAGGTAGACCTGGGTGGTGCCGAGCAGGTCGACGGCCGGTCCGGCCAGCGCCGAGCCGAGCGGGAACATGCAGACGGAGCCCGCCACTTCGTACGCGTGGATCCGGTTGAGCACCTCGCCGGGGACCTGGGTCTGCACGCTGGTGGCCCACATGACGCCCCAGAAGCTGATGCCGATGCCGGAGACCAGCTGGGCGGTGCCGAGCAGCGGCCAGGGCAGGTCGGCCGCGAAGGCGAACTGCTGGACGGCGAACAGGAACAGGGCGGTGGCGCCGGCCGCCAGCGGGCGGACCGGCTTGACCCGGATGGCGAGGACGCCGCCGATGATGGTGCCCGCGCCGAGCATGCTGTTGATGATGCCGTAGACGAGGACGCCGTCGCGCTTGGCGATGTCGCCGACCACCACCGGGGCGAGCGGGCCCCAGGAGAGCACGGTGAAGGCCATCCAGATCAGGATGACGCCCCACATCCAGCTGCGGGACCAGAACTCGTGCCAGCCCCCCACCAGGTTCTGCCACAGGCTGTCGCCGGGCGGCGGGGCGGGGACCGGGCCGAGCCGCAGGACGAGCAGGCAGGAGGCGCTGACCGCGTACATCACGGCGGCGAGCACCATCACCCAGCCGGTGGAGAGGGTGATCAGCGCGGCGGCCAGCGAGGGACCGGCCAGGGCGGTCAGCGCCTCGGAGATCCGCAGCACGCCGTTGGCGCCCTGCACGTCGGTGGCGACCAGCGGGACGGTGGAGGCGGCGCCGGGCTGGAACATCGCGGCGGCGGTGCCGGCCAGCGCGAGCAGCAGGTAGAGCTGCCAGAGCTGGTCGAAGCCGTGGAAGAACAGCACCGCGAGCAGCACCCGGGTGACGAGGTTGAGCAGGTCCGCGAAGATCATCAGCCGCCGGGCGGTGAACCGGTCGGCGAGCACTCCGCCGAACAGCACCAGTCCGGCGAACGGGCCGAGCAGGAAGGCCATCGCGAAGCCGACCTCGGAGGTCTTGTAGCCGGCCGTCACCAGGCCGGCCGAGACGGCGACCGGGAGCATCGCGTCGCTGAGCAGTCCGGCGGTGCGGGCGGTGAAGTAGAGCCGGAAGTTGCCCGACCAGATGGCGGGCGGTTTCGCCGTGCTGACCTGCGGGGTGGGAGCGGTTCTCAGTTCGGGTGCGGTCACGGGTCTCAGTTTTGGTGTAGACCACTACCGGTTTCCAGTGATTTTGGGTCACGATGCGGAGTCTGCGCGTCCGCCGGCGGAACGACGGCCCGCCGTGCGCACCCCGAGCACGGCACGGCGGCCCGTCGTCCGGTCGACGTCCGGGCCCTGAAGCCGTGACGCCCGGGCGGCCCGATTTCGCCGAGGTTCCGGACGGGGTCGGCCAACGACCCCCTGAGTGTCGGCACCGCCCGGTCTCCCTCGGCGTCCCCTCGCAACGGGCGCCGCACCCAAGAGTGATCAGTCGGATACGTCACGTCAATGGGTTGTCCGAAATTCAGACCGATCCCGCCGGGGCGCGGACCGCGCGCGACCGGCGCACGACCGCGGCCCCGGCGGGCGCCCGGCGCCCGGCGCGCCCGCCGGTTCAGCGGGCCGCCGGTTCAGCGGGCCGAGGCCACCTGGGCGGCCGGCTGCCCGGCCAGCGCGCAGGACGCCCCGTCCGGATCGCCGATCTCGCACCACACCCGCTTGCCGGAGCCGTCCGGGTACCAGCCCCAGCGCTCGCAGAGCAGCTCGACCAGCTCCAGGCCGCGCCCGTTGGTGGCGTCCTCGTCGGCCCCGGCGTGCCGGGGCGCGGGGGCGGCGCAGCTGGCGTCGGCGACCTCCACCCGGAGCGCGGTCGGCACGGCGGCGGGGTCGACCGGCATCAGCAGTCTGAGCACCGCCGGGCGGCCGGTGTGCACCACCGCGTTGGTGACCAGTTCGGAGACCACCAGCACCAGGGTCTCGGCCACCGGGGCCTCCGGGTCGATCCCGCCGGCCCGCAGCCGGTCCCGGACCCACCGCCGCGCCCGTGACACCTCCGCCGGGTCCGCCTGGACCGCCAGCTGTACCTGGAGTACCTGCACCGCTCCACCACCCGCACTAGGTATTCGGCCCGCTTGATCCCGCCGGTCCGGTCGGCCGCTCGAAGCGGGGGTCACCGACCAGGACTGCCCATGGCATCGACACGAATACGCCCCAGAATGATTCCGGGGCCGGGTCGCAGCAAGAGCTTCGGGCATATTCCAGCGTTCGGGGGACGGCTCGGTGCATACTGTCCCGCTCACCCTGCCGGGGTTCGCACGACCGGTCGGCGGCACCGCCCTCGCGGGTACCCACGACCGTACCGCCGTGGCGGGCCGGACACCGGCCCGCCACGGGCGAACCACCCTTCCTACAAATGTCCACCGCGACTCGAACGCCGGTGGCGGGGAAGGGTGCTGATCAACCGTCGGCCCGTCCGCCGGATCAGCCGTCGGCCCGTCCGTCGGCGGTGCCGACCGGGCCCGGCCGGGTCAGGCGAACACCACGGTGCGCGAGCCGTTCAGCAGCACCCGGCGCTCGCTGTGCCACTTCACCGCCCGGGCCAGCGCCTGGCACTCGACGTCCCGGCCGAGCGCCACCAGCTGCTCGGGGGTGACGTCGTGGGTGACCCGGGCGACCTCCTGCTCGATGATCGGACCCTCGTCCAGGTCGGCGGTCACGTAGTGCGCGGTGGCGCCGATCAGCTTCACGCCGCGGGCGTGCGCCTGGTGGTACGGCTTGGCGCCCTTGAAGCTCGGCAGGAAGGAGTGGTGGATGTTGATCACCCGGCCGGACAGCGCCTTGCACAGGTCGTCCGAGAGCACCTGCATGTAGCGGGCCAGCACCACCAGGTCGACCCGCAGTTCGGCGACCAGGTCCAGCAGTCGCTGCTCGGCCTCGGCCTTGGTGTCCCGGGTCACCGGCAGGTGGTGGAAGGGGATGCCGTACGACTCGGTCAGCTCGCGGAAGTCGGTGTGGTTGGAGACCACGCCGACGATCTCCACCGGCAGCGCCCCGATCCGGGTGCGGAACAGCAGGTCGTTCAGGCAGTGGCCGAACTTGGAGACCATCAGCAGCACCCGCATCCGCTCGGCGGAGGCGTGGATCTGCCACTGCATCCGGAACGAGTCGCCGATCGCCGAGAAGCTCGCCCGGAGCTTCTCCGCCGTCACCGGCTCCTCCGCGGAGAAGTGCACCCGCATGAAGAACAGGCCGGTGCCGGCGTCGCCGAACTGCTGACTGTCGATGATGTTGCAACCCGTCATGAACAGGTAGCTGGAGACCGCGTGCACGATGCCCTGCTTGTCGGGGCAGGACAGCGTCAGGACGTACTGGGAGCGGGCGGTCTCTTCCATCGTGCGGGTCCCCGTTTCTGGGTTCGGGTTGCTGGGTCCGGGTGGCCCGGTCCGGTCCGCCCGGTCAGGCTGCCCGGCCGGGCGGACCGGACCGGGTCCCCGCGCTCCGGGCGGGGGCGGGCGACGGCCCAGCCTGGCATAGATCGCCCCGGCCCGGGGGCGGAGCCCGCCACCCGAGACTCCCGGGGACGGCGCGGCGCTCAGGCCCGGGCGGTCAGCCGGCCGAGTTCGGCCAGCGGGAGCGGCGGCGCCTCGGGGTCCTCGCCGTCGTTGACGGCCAGCCGGTGGTGCGCCTCGCGGGCCGCCCGCACCGCCTCCGGCCAGTCCGGGTGGCCCAGGTACGCCGCGGCCGGGGCGTCCTCGCCGACCTTGTGCACGACCAGCAGCACCCGCAGCACCGCCGCGTCCACCGCGACCGCCTCCGCGGAGTCCCGGAAGACCGAGCCCACGTACTTCTCCGCCGACCAGCGGTCCAGCCAGCTGTCCCCCACCAGCCGGTACACGGCGTCGGAGAGGTCGCCGTACCCGCCGCGGCCGCCGTCCAGCCACGTCCCGCGCTGGAAACCGGGGTCGGACAGCATGTGCAGCGCCGAGCGGATCCGGGCCCGCCAGCGCCACCAGGGCAGATCGCTCGGGGGCATGCCGCCCATCGTGCTGGAGCGGGCGCCCGTTCGAGAAGGGTTTCGGGCAGACCGGTGCGGAGAATCCATGCTGTCGGACACGGGAGTCGATCGTACGTTCCCCACCCGGTCCAGCTCCACCCGCGCCTCTACACGCGTCACCGGACGGCAACGCTCCGTGTTCCTCCCCCGTTGGCGATCCGTTCACATCGCGTCCCTCTCTGCGTGCCCGGTGACGACCACCCTTGATCCGCCGAGCCTGCGCAACGGAGCACGGGACGACCCGCAGCAGCAGCACGCCCGCCTGGGAGGAAAGAGCGCCATGACGCGGAACGGAACCCCCCACCCGCTACCCGCCGTCAGCGGACGACGCCGCGCAGCCACCGCCCTCGCGGCCTCCGCCGCGGTCCTGCCCGCCCTGCTCTCCGCCTCCGCGTGCGGCGGCCCCGCCGCCGCCGACGCCGCCGGCCAGGACGTCACCGTCATGACCTGGGCCCCGTCCGGCACCGGAGCCGCCGACCGCCCCGGCATGACCGCCCTCGCCGAGGCCGTCGGCCGCGACCTCAACGCGCACGGCGGCCTGGCCGGCCACCAGGTCCGCGTCCTCACCTGCAACGAGCACGACACCACCGACGGCGCCACCGCCTGCGCCGACCAGGCCGTCAGCGCCCACGCCGTCGCCGTGGTCGGCTCCGCCAGCCAGTACGGCAGCAACTTCATGCCGATCCTCGAACAGGCCGGCATCCCGTTCATCGGCGGCTACGGCCTCTCCGCCCCCGAGTTCAGCAGCCCGCTCTCCTACCCCGTCAACGGCGGCCTGCCCGCCCTGGTCGCGGGCAGCGGGCGCCAGCTCGTCGAGGCCGGCTGCAAGCAGGTGGCGCTGATCCGCCCCGACAGCCGGGCCGGCGACGCCCTGGTCAACTACCTCGACGCCGCCGTCAAGTCGAACAGCGTCAAGATCGTCGACATCAAGGCCCCCGAGAAGTCCAACGACTACTCCTCGTACGCCCGGCGGGCCATCGGCGACGACAAGCCCGGCAACTGCCTGCTCTCCGCGCTCGGCGCCGAGCCCACCGCCAACCTGCTCGACCCGTACCGCCGCGCCAACCCGAAGAACACCCAGCTCGCCTCCGTCATCGGCTCCTTCCAGCAGTCCGTGGTCGACTCCACCGGCGGCGACGCCGGCCCGCTGCACGGCGCGTACGCCACCGGCTGGTTCCCCGTCGAGTCCTCCGCCGTCTGGGACGACCTGCGCGCCACCGCCCGCACCTACGGCAACGGCGCCACCATCGACGTCGCCGACCCCGGCGTGCAGACCACCTGGGTCGCCTACGAGGTGCTCCGCCAGGCCGCCGGACGGATCGACCCGAGCAAGCCGATCACCGCGAAGGCCCTCCAGGTCGTCCTCGACAGCGGCGACCCGATCGACACCGCCGGCACCACCCCGCCGCTCGGCTGGGGCGTCACCAACATGCTCCCCAGCTCCGACTCCCCCCGCCTGGTGAACACCTCCGTCACCTTCCAGCAGGTCCAGAACGGCCGCCTGGCCGAACAGCACCAGGGCTTCACCGACATCCG
Organism: Kitasatospora saccharophila; assembly: GCF_039529925.1. Taxonomy (NCBI): domain Bacteria; kingdom Bacillati; phylum Actinomycetota; class Actinomycetes; order Kitasatosporales; family Streptomycetaceae; genus Kitasatospora; species Kitasatospora saccharophila. Next base: position 89,135 of record NZ_BAAANS010000026.1, read on the forward strand.
CTGGGCCCTCACCAACCAGAAGCCCCCGGCGTAACCGGGGCCCGGCTCCGCCCCAGCGCAGCGGCTCTCTCCGCGCCCCGGCTTCGCACCCCGCTGAGCGCGCGGCGGTCCCCCCGTGCCGGACGGCTAGAGCTCGCCGGCGCCCTTGTTCGGCAGCCCCGTCTTGGTGGCGATCGCGCCCCACAGCTCCGCGGCCTGCTTCTTCGCCGTGGTGGCCGTGCCGCTCGCCGAGTCGCCGTTGTGGAGGTGCTGGTTGTCCTTGGTCTTGGCCGGGTCGCAGCCCGCCGCCAGGTCGCCGGCCCACAGGGCGTACTCGGAGTCGGCGGTGGCGGAGGCCTGCCACGCCTGCTGGAGCGCGGTCACCAGCTTCGCGCCGTCGGCGAGCTGGTCGACCTTGAGGGCGCCGAGCTTGGTGAGCAGGTCCTGGCGCTGCGCCGCGGCCGCGGTGAGCGCGGCCTGCGAGTCGGGGAGGTTCTGGCACTTGCCGACCGCGGCGACCGCGTTGACCACCGAGGTGCGGCTGGCGCTGGCGGTGCCGAGCAGGTCGGACATCGCCTGGGCCTGGGCCTTCGTCTCGGGGCTGACGGCGGCGTTCCCGCTCTCCGTGCTGGGGGCGACGCTCTGGCCGGTCGTGGTGCCGCTCTTCGCGGTGTCCTTGTCCTTCTTGTCGTCGCCGCCGCCGCTGGCCAGCACGCCGACCAGGATCGCCACCACCGCGACGCCGGCCACGCCCGCGCCGATCAGCACCTTGGGGTTGCGCCGGCGGCCGCCGTCCGCGCCCTGCGGCCGGTAGCCGTCGTGGGCGGGGGCCGGGGCGGGGGCGTACCCCTGCTGCTGCGGGGCGCCGTAGCCGACGCCGCCGCCGTAGGTCGGGGCGTAGGGGGCGGCCTGCGGGGGCTGCTGCGGGAAGCCGGGCTGGGGGGCGCCGACGGCCGGGCCGCCGGTCGGGTAGGGCGGGAGGTACTGGGTGGCGCCCTCGTCGGCCTGCGGGGCCGCCGCGGCCTGCTGCGGGGGCGCGCCCCAGTACTCGGGGCTGCCGCTCTGGCCGAGCGGCGGCGCGGACTGCTGCTGGGGGACGGGGGCCTGCGGCGGTGCGGGCGGCTGCGGCTGGGCGTACGGGGGCTGCCCGGCGGCCTGCGCCGGAGCACCCTGGCCGTCCGCGGCGGGCTCCGGGCGGAAGAGGTCGTCCAGATTGAAGTCGCCGGAGTTGGGGTACGAGCGGCGCTGGCTCAACGCGATTCCTCACCTGTGCACGGCACCGGGATCCCGGGCCTCTCGGTTGCCCCGCCGGTTTGCTGACGGCGGGCCACAACTGCGAGGCCACGGTACCCGTTCACCGGCACAGGTGACTACGCGGGCTGCTGTTCTGTGCTATTGCTTCACGTTCCCGCGTCCGCTAGGACGCCGTGCGGCCGCCGCGGACCGCCGCGGAGCGGCGCGCACCCTCGCGCGCCGCCGCCGCGCACCGTCTCACGCCGCCTCACCGTCCATCCGGGCGTGGAACTCCCGCACGGCGCGGTGCCCGCGGTACGGCTCCAGCCGGGTGCGGAAGTCGTCCAGGTACTCGACGCCGCGGTTGGAGCGCAGCCCGCTGAGCAGCCGGACCGCCTCGGTGCCGGTCTCGCAGGCGCGTTCCAGGTCCCGTTGCTGGAGTTGGGCGGTGGCCAGCAGGACGAGGTCGACGGCGCGGCGGCGGACCCGGTGCGCGGGGTGCAGTTCGAGCGCGGTGCGGGCGTAGTGCTCGGCCCGCTCGCCCTGCTGGAGGTCCCGGTGACAGTGCGCCAACTCGTCGGCGAGGTAGGCCTCGTCGAAGTGGACGATCCAGTCGGGGTCGTCGGCCGGGTTGCGGCGCTCCATCGCGGCCAGCGCCTTGGCCGCGACGTTCTCGCAGGAGTACGCGTCGCCGAGCAGGGCGTGGCCGCGGGCCTCGGCGGCGTAGAACATCGCCATCGCGGTGGGGGTGGCCACGCTGCGGGCGCCCTCCTGGGCGGCGCGGGCGAGTTGGGCGATCTCCCGGGGGTTGCCGAGGGTCGCGGCGAGGTGGCTCATCGAGGCGGCGAGCACGTAGCCGCCGTAGCCGCGGTCGTCGGCGGCCTGGGCCAGGCGCAGCGCCTGGATGTAGTACCGCTGGGCGAGGCCGGGTTGGCCGGTGTCGACGGCCATGTAGCCGGCCAGTTCGGTCAGCCGGGCTACGGCGCCGAAGAGTTGACGTCCCGTCTCGTCGCGGTAGGAGCCGCCGAGGAAGCCGGAGACCACGCTGTTGAGGTAGTGGACCACGACCGGGCGGACGTGGCCGCTGCCGAAGCGGTGGTCGAGGTCGACCAGCATCTGGGTGGTGGCCCGGATCGCCGCGACGTCGGCCAGGCCGACCCGGGTGCCGCCGGTGCGGGCGACGACGGGGTCGGGCGGGGTGATCAGCCAGTCCCGGCTGGGTTCGACCAGCGCGGAGGCGGCGACGGTGGTGCCGGCCAGGAAGTCCCGCTTGCCGACGTCGCTGCGCCAGAGCTCGCAGATCTGCTCCAGCGCGGCGCCCAGGCTGGGCGCGAACTGGAGGCCGACGGCGGAGCTGAGGCTCTTGCCGTCGGCCATGCCGATCTCGTCCACGGTCACGCCGCGGCCGAGCTTGCGGCCGAGCGCCTCGGCGATCACCGCGGGCGCCTGCCCGCGGGGTTGTTGCCCGCGCAGCCAGCGGGCGACGGAGGTCTTGTCGTAGCGAAGGTCGAGTCCGTGTTCTGCTCCGCAGAGGTTGACCCGGCGGGCGAGGCCCGCATTGGAGCAGCCCGCCTCCTGGATCAGCTGCTGCAGACGCTCGTTCGGCTCTCGTGCGACGAGTGGTCTCGCGGCCATGGGATTTTTCCGCCTCCCCAACGCCGTCCGGACCCGACCGGAAGGCGACGACTGTGCAACACCATGCGGAATACCCACGGTGACGTACCCGCTCCCCACGCGCCCGGGTGAATGCTTCTGTGCGCCCCTACTGCGCCCGTTACCGCCCCTGCTCAGCCGACCGGTTCCGACCAGGATCACCGTCCCGGGTGACAACGCGCGCCCCGTTCGAAGCGTTCGGCCCCGGGCCGTAACCCGCACTCACGGACGGTAGTTGTGCAGCACGTGGACAACACCCCGGGAGCCCCCGACCAGAACCTGCCGCCGCTGCTGCTCGAAGCCGTCCGCTACGCCGAGGACCGGCACTGGGAGGTCGCGCCGGGCACCTGGCTGCTCGACGGCGACGACCCGGCCCGCTGCTCCTGTGGTGAGGAGCGCTGCGCGCTCCCCGGCGCGCACCCCCTCGGCGCGGACTGGCGGAGCGAGGCGAGCGCCGGTCCCGGGGTGGTCCGCAAGTGGTGGACGGAGACCCCGGAGGCGTCGATCCTGCTGCCCACCGGCCGGTCCTTCGACGTGCTGGACGTGCCGGAGGTGGCGGGCTGCCTGGCGCTGGCCCGGATGGAGCGGATGGGGCTGCAGCTGGGCCCGGTGGTGGCGGTCCCGGCCTCGCCCGGGCGCGACGGGCGGCGGCTGCACTTCCTGGTGCTGCCCGGGGTGGTCGACAAGCTGCCGGACCTGCTCCGGCAGATCGGCTGGTCGCCGGACCGGCTGGACCTGGTGGCGCGCGGCGAGGGCGACTGGGTGGTCGCCCCGCCGTCCCGGGTCGGCGGGTACGCCTCCGCGCAGTGGGCCCGGCCGCCGTCCGCGCTGAACCGCTGGCTGCCGGACGCGATGGAACTGGTCAGCCCGCTCGCCTACGCCTGCGGGCGCGAGGCCACCGCCCCGCGCCCCGTGCAGCGCCCGGCCGCCGCCGTGCGCTAGGCCCCCGAACGTGCCCCCGGCCGATCCGGTGGGGGCGTGCCCGCGCGACACCCCGCGCGGCCGTGGCGGGCCCGGCCCCCCGATCCGGGGGCGGGGCCCGCCGTTCGCGTGCCCGGGGCCGTTCCCGGCCCGCCCGGAGGCCGCCCGGCGCCCGTCCGGAGCGTGATCTTCCGGAACTGGTCGTCATACCCGCAGGTCAACGGGGGAAGCCCACCGATCGGGTGACATCGCTCAAGGATTGGCCGCGGTTGCCGAGGGGATCATCCTCAACGTCGGCACGGGGCCAACGGAGCGGAGGGAGCCAGCGAGCGGACCGAGAGCGTGGGGGGGCTGCCGGGAGGGCGTTCGGACGGGGAAGCCGAATGCGGCAGCGGGCGGGGAACAGCAGGAGGGGACACCGGGGGAACCGGAGGGGGACGGGAGCGGCCGGGCGCGGCCGGGGAGCCGCGCACGACCGCGACCGGGCGGGGGACGGGAGGGGAGCAGGGGGAACGGGGAAGGGCGCGGGGCCCGGTGTGGGGACACCGGGCCCCGCGCCTCGTGCTCGCCCCGCGCACCGCGGGCCCGGGCTCCGCACGGCCCGGCCGGCCCGGCCGTGCTACGGCTGGGCGACGAACACGTGCGCGGCGATCTCCTTGCCGAGCTCGGCCGCGCTCTCGCCGCTGCCGACCAGCACGCCGCCGGCCGCCGGGGAGACCCGGACCGTCGCCCCGGGGCGGACGCCCGCCCGGCGCAGGGTGCGCATCAGTTCGCCGTCGGTCTGGATCGGCTCGCCGATCCGGCGGACCACCACGTCGGTGCCCCCCGCGACCGCGACCGCCTCCAACGTGACCAGCCCGGCGTCGTAGCCCTCGCCCTCGGCCTTGGTGTCGCCGAGCTCGTCCAGGCCCGGGATCGGGTTGCCGTACGGGGACTGGCTGGGGTGGCCGAGCATGGCGAGCACCTTGCGCTCGACCGTCTCGCTCATCACGTGCTCCCAGCGGCAGGCCTCCTCGTGCACCTGCTCCCACTCCAGGCCGATCACGTCCACCAGGAGGCACTCGGCGATCCGGTGCTTGCGCATCACCCGGACGGCCAACTTGCGCCCCTCGCCGGTCAGTTCGAGGTGCCGGTCCTCGGCGACCTGGAGCAGGCCGTCCCGCTCCATCCGGCCCACCGTCTGGCTCACCGTCGGGCCGGACTGCTCCAGCCGCTCGGCGATCCGGGCGCGCATCGGGGTGATGCCCTCTTCCTCCAGCTCCAGGATGGTGCGGAGGTACATCTCAGTGGTGTCGATCAGCCCTGACATCGCCCCTGGCTCCGTTCTTCGGTGTCCTCACCGCCAATTCTGACGTACCCGGGTGACAACCAGGTGCGCGCGCCCGCTATGCCCGCACTCTTTCGCGGCTGTTGACAGCCGGGTCCGGCGCGGGCCACCGTGCACGCCGTAACTTTCTCCCAGCAGCGGTCTGGACCACCGGCCGCCCCCGAGCCCGTACGGAGCAGAGATGAGCGAACTGGTCGGCCGGTACCTGGACGCCGCCACGGCCCACCTGGAGCGGATCCGCGCCGAGGAGGGGGAGAACATCGAGGCCGCCGCGGAACTGCTGGCCGAGGCCGTCGAGCACGGCCGGCGGATCTTCACCTACGGCGCCGGGCACTCCTCGCTGGCCGCCCAGGACGTGGTCTACCGGGCCGGCGGCCTGGTGGTGATGAACCTGCTCAACGTGCCCGGGATGACCGGCGTCAACGTGATGCCCGCGCACCTGGGCAGCGCCCTGGAGCGGGTCTCCGGGCTGGCCACCACCACCCTCGACCTCACCCCGGCCCGCAGCGGCGACCTGCTGTTCGTGATCTCGCTCTCCGGCCGCCAGGTGATGCCGGTCGAGCTGGCGCGGCACGCCCGCGACCGCGGCATGAAGGTGATCGGCGTGACCTCGCTGGCCTATCCCGGCGCGGTCACCTCGAACCACCCGTCCGGCACCTACCTCAAGGACAACTGCGACGTCGTCCTGGACAGCAAGATCGGGGTCGGTGACGGCGAGCTGGACCACCCCGGCGCGGGCGCCCCGTTCGGCTCGGTGTCGACCATCACCACCAGCGCCCTGATGCAGGCGGTGACGGCCTCGGCGATCGCCAAGCTGGCCGACCGCGGCATCACCCCGCCGCTGTTCCGCTCCGGCAACGTGGACGGCGGCACCGAGTGGAACAACAAGGTGATCGCCGACAACGCGGACCGGATCTTCTACGCCTGGTAGCCCCGGCGGCCCCTGCGGCGGGGCCCTGCGACGGCGCCCGCCGCAGCCGAGCCCCGACCCGCCCCATTCGGCCAACTCCGTTGCCGCCCGTGTGAGTTGTCCCAGCGATGGGAAGGACTCACGGGACCGGTGAGACTGCGCTGCGGGGGCGGGGATGGCGGCTGGGGCGGGGCGTTCGATCGGCTTCGTGCGGGAGCAGGACCTGCTCCCGCGCGTCTTCTGGGCCGCCGACGGCGCGTCCCTGCAGGGCCAGGCCAGGGCGGTGGCGCTCTCCCGCTGGGAGCTGCTGCTGCTGATCGGCGCGGCCTTCGCCGGCTCCGCGGACGGCCCGCCGTGGGCCTGGGCCGCCGCCATCGCGTACCTGGGCGCGCTGTTCATCGCCGTCACCGTCGCCCGGCAGAACCCGCAGCGGCTCTGGTACGACGGCCGGGCGGTCGCCGAGTCGGTGAAGACCCTGGTGTGGAAGTACGCGGTGCGGGCCGACTCCTACCAGCCCCCGCCGCGCAAGCTGCCCGACGCCGAGCGCCTCTACGACGTCCAGCTCTCGAACATCCTGGGCGAGTTCGACACCGAACTGGTCTCCCCCGGCGTCACCGAGGAGCTGCGCACCTGGCGCGCCCCGGCCCGCCACCCGCAGATCACCGACACCATGGAGCAGCTGCGCGAGCAGCCGCTGCCGGTCCGCCGGGAGATCTACCTGCGCGAGCGGGTGCAGAGCCAGCGCCAGTGGTACCAGGCCAAGGCCATCCAGTGCCGCAACGCCACCCGCCGGGTCGGCCGGCTGGCGATCGTGCTGCCCGCGGCCGGTCTGCTGCTCGCCGTGCTGCGCGCCCTCGGCCAGTTCGGCTTCGACGCGCTCGGCGCGATCTCGGCCGTCGCCGCGTCCGTCTCGGCCTGGGCGCAGCTGCGCCAGTACCGGCCGCAGGCCGCCGCCTACACCCTCGCCGCGGCCGAACTCGCCAAGGTCGAGGCCCAGTTGGCCTCGGCTGATCTCGGTTCGGCGGACGCCGAGGAGATCTGGGCCCGACTCGCCCGGGACGCCGAGGACGCCATCTCCCGGGAGCACACCACCTGGCAGGCGCGCCGCGAGGTGCGCAGCCTCGACATCCCCAGCTGAGCAGGAGGTCCCGTGGCGCCACGGAGGATCGAGACGCCGGACGGCGGCGTCCTCGCCGTCGACATCTCCGGGGACCCGTCCGGCAGGCCGGTGTTCCTGCTGCACGGGACCCCGGGCAGCCGGGTCGGGCCCGCCCCGCGCAGTGCCGTGCTGGCCCGGATGGGCGTCCGGCTGATCTCCTTCGACCGCCCCGGCTACGGCGAGTCGACCCGGCTGCCCGGCCGGGACGTCGCCGCCGCGGCCGCCGACGTCACGGTGATCGCCGACGGCCTCGGCCTGGACGGCTTCGCCGTGGTCGGCCGCTCCGGCGGCGGCCCGCACGCGCTCGCCTGCGCCGCGCTGCTCCCCGACCGGGTCAGCCGGGCCGCCACCCAGGTCTCGCTGGCCCCCCGGCACGCGGAGGGCCTGGACTGGTTCGCCGGGATGACCCCCTCCAACGAGCACGCCTACCGCCAGGCCGAGCTGGGCCGGCCCCGGATCGCCGACCAGTTCCAGGTCCGCTCCCGGGTGATCCGCCGCGACCCGGCCCAGCTGATCCGCAACCTGGTCCCCGAGCTCACCCCGCCGGACCGCACCGTGGTCGCCGACATCGGCGTGCGCCGGATGTTCCAGTCCGCTTACCGCCAGGCGTTCCGGTACGGCGCCGACGGCTGGATCGACGACGTGCTGGCCTTCATCGCCGACTGGGGCTTCAGCGTGGACACCATCCGCGTCCCGGTCCGCCTCTGGCACGGCGCCGACGACCGGTTCTCCCCCGTCGGCCACTCGGCCTGGCTCGCCGACCACATCCCCGGCGCGCAGCTCTACCTCGAACCGGGCGCCGCGCACTTCGGCTCCCTCAAGGAGATGACCGACGCCATCCGCTGGGCCGCCCACGCGTAGCGGCCGCCCCGGTCGCGGCGCCGCGACCGGGGGTGCGCCCGCCCCCGCCCCCGCCTACAGCGGTTGCGGCTCCAGGTCCCGGTTGGTGCGCTGCCAGCCGCGGGCGGAGACGACGGACGGGTGGTCCTCGCCGAAGAGTTCGACGAGCGCGGCGACGGCCTGCATCCGCAGGTTCTCCGCCTCGCCGCGGCGGCCCGCCGCGCGGACGGTGACGGCCAGGTTGGCCTGGCAGACCAGGGCGTCGGGGTGGGTGGCGCCGTAGCGGGCGGCGAGGCTGTCGTAGGCGTCCCGGGCCAGTTCCTCGGCCTCGGCCAGTTCGCCCGCCTCCGCGAGCGCGTTGGCGAGGTTGGTGGAGGCGTTGAGGACGAACGGGTGGACCTCGCCGAGGACCCGGGCGAGGCCCTGCAGCGCGGTCCGGCCGTGCCGGACCGCGCCGACCAGGTCGCCGGAGCCGCGCAGGTAGATGCCCAGGTTGTTCTGGCAGGCGAAGGTGAAGGGGTGGTCGTCGCCGAAGAGCCGGCGGTGGCCCTCGTAGGCGTCGGCGGCGATGTCGCGGGCGGTCTCCTTGTCGCCGGCGGCGCTGAAGTCGGCGGCGAGGTTGAGCCGGCAGGCCAGCGCGTCGACGAAGTCGGGCCCGTACAGGGCGATGTAGCGCTCGTAGGTGCGTTCGGTGAGTTCGCGGGCCTCGGCGTACTGGCCGGCCCGGCGCAGCGAGACGGCGAGCGACTTGGCGTTGCGCAGTTCCTCGGGCAGGCCGGGGGCCTCGACGTCGGTGAACGCCTCGGTGACCTCGCGCAGGAGTTCCGCCGAGCCCTTGTAGTCGCCCATCTCGCGCAGGTCGCGGGCGAGGTTGGACTTGGTGCTGAGGGTGTAGGGGTGCAGCGGGCCGAGGACGGCGGAGCGGCGTTCGAAGGTGTCCTGGTCGAGGTCCCGGGCGGCGACGGTGTTGCCGACCAGGCGGTGGTCGATGGCGAGGTTGTTGGCGACGGTGAGGGTGCGCGGGTCGTCCTCGCCGAAGAGTTCGACGAACTGGTCGTAGGTGTCCTGGTCGAGGACCAGCGCCTCCTGGAAGCGGTTGAGGTAGCGCAGGTCGGCGGCCATCGAGTTGGCGGTCATCAGGGCGTACGGGTGGTGCTCGCCGAGGAGTTCGCGCTGTCCGGCCAGGGTGGCCTGGTTGAGGGCCAGCGAGTCGTTGTAGGCGCCCTGGGAGCGCAGCACGTTGGCGACCTGGAAGCGCAGGCTGTAGATCTGGCGGCGCCACAGGCGGTGTTCCTCGGGGTCGGGTTCGCCCTCGGAGCGGACCGTCCAGGCGGCGTCGAGCTGGCGGCCGAGCTGCAGGGCCTGTTCGAGGTCGACGCGCTTCCACAGGTAGCGGACCCGGTCGATGAGCAGTTCGCGCACCTCGCGCTCGTCGCAGTCCTGGGCCCGGGACGGTGCGAGGTGGGGCCAGATCTTCTCCAGGGTGGGCCAGTTGGCGGGGTCGTCGGTGTCACCGCGGGGCGGCCGGGCGTTGACCAGGATGCGGTGCACCTGGTGCATGGCGGTGGCGCGTTCGGCCTCGCTCATGCCGCTGCGGACGACGGCCTGCACCAGCCGGTGGACCTGGAAGGAGTCGGAGGCGGCGTCGGTCTTGGCCAGCGCGTAGCGGCTGACGGCGCGCAGCACCTTGCCGAGCAGGAAGGTGTCGGTGAGTTCCTGGTCGTAGGGGACGAGGGCGAGCCGCATCTGCTCGGAGAAGAAGAACTGCCGCAGCGAGATCGGCTCGGGGGCGAAGAACGCGCACAGTTCCAGCAGCCGCACGGCGGCCGGCGACTGCTCGCGCAGCCGGGTGATGGAGACGTTCCAGGTGAGTCCGACCGGGGTGGGGTAGTCGACGGGGGTCTCGCCGGCCGCCAGGACCTTGGTGGCCTCGGCCTTGAGCTGGCTGACGTAGGTCTCGACGGGGGTGCGGGTGGTCTCCAGCCAGGCGGCGGCGACCTCGACGGCGAGCGGCAGGTCGCCGACGGCCTCGGCGACCCGGTCGGCGTCGGCGCGGGCCAGGCCGCGGACCCGCCGGGTGAGGTGGTCGACGGACTCGGTGCGGTCGAAGACGTCGACGTTGAGCACGCCGGCCTGCCCGGACCAGCCCTGGTTGCGGGAGGTGACCAGGATGTGGCCGGGGCCGTCGGGGAAGAACCGGCGGATCTCGCCCGGCTCGTCCGCGTTGTCGAAGATCAGCAGCCAGTTGGGGGTCGGGATGCCCTGCCGCAGCGCGTCGCGGGCGGCCTGGGCGGCCTCGCTGACGTTGTCGCCGACCCGCAGTCCGAGGCGTCCGGCGAGGTCGGCGAGGTCGACCACGACGTTCTCGCTCTGCTCGGCGTCGACCCACCACACCAGGTCGTAGTGCGACATGTAGCGGTGCGCGTACTCCAGCGCGACCTGGGTCTTGCCGACGCCGCCGAGGCCGTACAGGGTCTGCGGCGGCGGCAGCACCGCCGTGGTGCCGCCGGCCAGTTGGGCCCGCAGGTCGTCGAGGACCTTGACCCGGCCGGTGAAGGAGTGGTTGCGCTGCGGCACCTCCCAGTAGGTGGGCTTGGTGCCGGGGAAGCGCGGCGCGCCGGGGCTGCGCTCGGGCAGGTCGGGCTCGGTGCGGCCGAGCGCGCGCAGCAGCGCGACGGCCGCGGAGGGCTCGTCGCGGCCGATCAGGTCGACGGGGTTGCGGTTGTTGTAGGGCGCGTTGAGCCGGACGTCGGAGACCCGGACCGGGATCAGCTGGCGGCGGGCCCCGGCCGGGTCGGCGAGCACGGTGCGGTCCCACAGCGCCTGGGCCTGCGGGGACTGCAGGTAGGCGGCGGACAGCAGGGCGACGGTGCGGTACGCGGAGTCGATGCCGCGCCCGGTGGCCTCGCGCGGGTTGGCCCCGGCGCCGACGTCGCGCGGGACGACCCGGTAGCCGGCGTCGGCGAGCAGCGCGGAGATCCAGTCCGCCCAGGCCCGGTCCTCGGGGACGTAGCTGAGGTACAGGTCGGCGGGGGCGGTGGGGCGGCGGCGGGCGAAGCCGTCGAGGAAGCGCAGCCGCAGGTCCTCGGGCATCGGCGGCACCCCGCTGACCCGGCCCTGGGTGATCTCCCGGGTGAGCCGCTCGTTGGCGGCGAGCATCGAGCCGGGCAGCCCGGGCTGGTCGCCGAACGGGGCGAGGATCTCCTCGTAGGCGTAGAACGGCCGGTAGGGGATCTCCACGCCGGCCCAGTAGCGGGCCAGGTCGCTCTCGCCGAAGCCGGCGGGCAGGCCGGAGAACTTGATCCGGGCCAGTGCCCGGCCCGCGTCGGCCTTCTCCTTCTCGCCCTCGTCGATCCGCATCGGGACGGGCAGGATCCGGATGTCCCGGTCGCCGTAGCGGTCCTCGATCACCCGGGCGATCCGGGAGGCGCCGTCGATGGACTGGTCGCTGAGGGTGAAGCAGACCACCAGGTCGTCGGGCATCTCGACGGTGCAGATGTCGGCGGTGTCGGTGAGGCCGGTGCGGCTGTCGATCAGCACGTAGTCGTAGCGGCGCTTCATGTCGGCGCGCAGCGACTGGATGAAGCGGCGGCCCTCGTAGCGCTCGTACAGCAGGTCCCAGTCGAGGCGGGCCACCGAGTAGTCGCGGTTGCGCTGCCCGGCGGGGACGAGGTCGATCCGGCCGCCGCCGGGGAAGTGCGGCCAGGCCAGCGAGAGGGCGTGCGGGTGGATCCGGGCGAAGTCCTCGATCCACTCCGGGTCCCGGTCGATCGGGCGGCGGGCCTCCTCCAGGTAGTCGCCGAACAGGTCCATGATGCCGGTGGTGGCGGCGACCACCTCGGGGTTGAGGAACGGCCGGAAGAACTGGGCCAGGCCGGGGGCCTCCAGGTCCCAGTCGACGACCAGCACCCGGTAGCCGTTGGCGGCCAGGATCCAGGCGGTGTTGGCCAGCGCCATGGTGCGGCCGGTGCCGCCCTTGTAGGAGTAGAAGGTGACGATCCGGCCGTGCCGGTTCTCGATGGTGGCGTCGCGGCGGCGGGCCTGGATCTGCGGGCCCTTCGTCGGCCTCTCGGTCATGACGTTCCCTCCCCCGGGCCCTTGGTGCCCGTCGTGGTGCGCACGCCGTGCTCACCGGCCGGAGTCCCGACCGTCCGGTGTCCTGCAGGTGCCGTCCCGGGCCCGGCTCAGGGCCCGATGCTGGGTCTGCGCTCGCCCGGGCCGCTCTCGGGGCGGCCGCGGTGGTGCTGCTCGTGGGCGGTGCAGGCGCGCATCACGGCGCGCTCCATCTCGCCGCGGAACTCCTCGATGCTGCCGGGGGCCCCGCCGGCGCCCTCGTCGCGCAGGCTGGGCCGCTGCCGGGCGCCGCGGCTGACGGCCAGCACGCTGTCGCCGAGCTCGTTGAGCATCCGCTCGTGGTCGCGGCTCTGCTGGTCGTCGCGGTTCCAGGGCTCGATGACGGCGACCGAGTCGAGGTTGCGCCGGTCGAGCCGGCGCACCGCCTCGGACCGCCGGCCGTCCAGGAACGCCCACCGGTCGACCAGCAGCACGCTGGGCCCGGCGGGCCGCTCGCCGCCCAGCAGGTGCTCGGTCTCGTCCTCGAACTCGCCCACGGTGGGCTGGAAGCCCATGCTGCGGGCGATGTCGGCGGCGTCCTGGGAGAGCGGCCGGGAGGAGTCCGGCCGGTAGGGCTGCCAGTCGGTGCGCTGCTCGCCGTACCAGACCGCGTTGCGGTTGGGCGGCAGTTCGCGCTGCTGGTAGGAGAAGACCGAGATCCGCACCTGGTCGCCGCTGTCGGGCTGGTCGAAGGCGGACGGCTGGGACTCGAAGTCCAGCACCTGGCCGATCGGGATCACCGTCTGCTCGGCGACCTCGACGATCCGCCGGGCGAGCTTCAGCACCGCGGCCTGGTACTGCGAGCTGAACTCGTCGATCTTCATCAGCGCGTACAGGCCCTCGGCGGCGTAGTCGGGGCCGAAGCTGTCGTGGCTGAACTGGAGTTCGCCGGCGACCCGGGGCAGCTGGTAGTGGTCCATCGCCACCCACAGGGCGGGCACGATGCCGGTCATCCGCTCCGCGGTGGGGCGGCGCTGGTAGACCGAGCGGCGGCTGAACAGGTGCCACTCCTTACCGCACGCCTCGGACTTGAAGTAGCGGGGCGAGTACAGCGGCACGAACACCCGGCAGGTGGCCAGCTCCCGGGAGAGCCGCTCGGCCCACTTCTGGCCCTGGTGCATCGAGCGGTCCATGAACCCCACCGGGTGCCCCGAGGGCACGTCGGTGATCTGCAGGATCGCCTCGCAGAGGTCCTGGTAGAGCTTCGCCACCCACAGGTTGGGGTCGGCCGCGCCCCGCGAATTGATCCGCGGCGTGTGCGCGTAGCTGAGGAAGAAGTACGGCCGCGGCGCGTCCTTCCCCTGGCCCGCACCGCTGCTCACACGCGCCTCCCCCGAGCCCGCCTGTCCCTGTTCCCCCGAAAGGGACTCAAGTGTAGGAAGACCGGCGGTCCGAATGGAATAGGGCCGCGACCTGATCGAACGTCAACTCTGCCTGTTCCGGTACCACTTGTCGGCGAGGTCGACCGCTTCGCGGATCGGCATCAGGTGGCAGCGGGCGTCGCCGACCGGGCCGGTCGCGATCAGCTCGGGCAGGCCCGCGGCGAGCACCTCCCCCATCTCCGGGAAGTGCTCGTCGTGCAGCCGCGTCCCGGTGAAGGAGCGCCACTCCCGGCCGCCGTCCGGGGTGCGGACCACGCACCGGTACTGCTGCTCCTCGCGGTCCGGCTGCCAGTACTCCAGCAGGTGGAGCGGCGTGCAGCACCACACCGGGACGCCGATCATCAGGCAGCGGGCGCCGCCCTCGTAGAGCCGGTGGGCGGGCGAGTCCTCGCCGAGGTGGCTGTGCCAGGGGTGCCGCCCGGTCAGCTCCCCGGCGCGCGGGCCGATCGCGGTGAAGGAGGTCTGCGGGTGGCCGCTGCGCCGGGCCCCAGGCAGCAGCCGGACCTCCTCGGCGAGCCGTCCCATGGTGGGCGACGCGGGCGTGTCGGCGGCGTCCCAGGCGGGCATGCGGTCGTGGTGTTCGCGCAGTTGGGCGGGGGTCAGCCCGGCCACGGCGGCCCGGTAGTACGAGGAGGTGCGGGAGTTCTCGGGCGTAGCGGTGTAGACCACCAGTGTGCCGTCCGCCCCGAGCGCCCCCCTGAGCGCCCGCACCACCCCGTGCACGCCGTCCGCCACCGGCCCGACCGCCCGCAGCGAGGCCTGCACCAGCAGGGTCTCCCCCGGCCGGACGCCCAGCCGGTCCAGGTCCGCGACGAGTTCCGAGACGGCGTACAACGGGACCTCCCACAGCCACGGGCCGGTGCACGGCCCTGGAACGCACAGCGGTCGCGCCGCCACGACGGCGGCCGGTCACCGACCACCCTGCCCAGCGGGAGTCCGTTCCCAACCGCCGGGCCGGTGGCGGCTCCGTCAGCCCGCCCCCGCGGCCACCCGGGCCCGCCACCGGGCCAGGTTCTCGGCGGCCGCCGCCCGGGCCGCCGCCTCGGCGGCCGGGCCGACCGGGACGGCCAGCCAGGGTTCGACGGCGGTGCGCATGCCGGTGGCGAAGCGTTCGCCGAGCGGGGTGAGGGCGCCGGAGCCGGTCAGCTCCTCGATCGCCCCGACCGTGTGCGAGCGCCAACCGGCCAGCTGGAAGCGGGCGTTCTCGCGCTCCGGCCCGTCGGCGAGCACCCGCACCCGGGCCGCCCAGTACTCGGTGACCGCGAGGTGCGCGTAGGTGCCCTGGAACAGGCCCTCCAGCGGGCGCGGGTCGGGCCGCCAGGGGGCGTGGAACAGCCGCTGGTCGGTCCGGTCGTACAGGTCGTGCAGGTCGAGCACCGCGCCCAGCTTGACGTGCTGGAACTCGTGGGCGACCAGCAGGGCGAGGGTCGGCGCGGCGGCCGGGCGGGCGATGCCGACGGCGCCGAACGCCTGCCGGGCGGCGGCCGAGACGTCCCGCCCGGCGGGCCCGGGCCGCAGCGGGGTGAGGGTGGACAGGCCGGCCCGGATGCCGGGGGCGTAGCCCGGCAGGTCGCGGCCGATCAGCTCCCACGCCTCCCGCAACGCGCCGCTCCAGGCGCGTAGTTCGGCCTCGTCCAGGCGTTCGGCGACCGGCCACTGGTGGCTGTCGCGCTGCGGGTCGGTGTCCTCCAGCGCGACCGTCCAGCCGTCGGCGAGGGCGACCCGCCGCACCGGCTGCCAGCGGCCGTCGCCCGGGGCGTCCCAGCCGGTCCGGACGCCGCCGACCTCGAAGCCCTCCGGGTCGCCGGTGAGCACGGCCTCGCCCGCGCCGCCGACCAGCACCCGCCCCAGGGTGGGCAGGTGGACGGCCCCGGCCCGGACCGGCAGCGGCAGTTCGAAGGAGCGGCGGGCCCGCAGCGCGGCGGCGGCGGCCAGCTCGGCCACCCCGCCGAGGTCCGCCCCGACCGGGTCCGCCCCGCCGGAGCCCGGACCGCCGGAGCCCGCCCCGCCGGAGCCCGGACCGGCCAGGCAGCGCACCGCCCAGGCCCGGACGTACGGGTGGGTCAGCACCGCGGACAGCGCGGCGCCGTCCCCGGCGTCCAGCGAGGTGACCAGCTCCCAGGCCGGGGAGGCGGTCGCGACGGCGGCCACCAGCCGCCGGGTGAGCCCGAGTTGGGCCCCGGCCAGGGCCCGGACGGTGTCGGCGCCGCCGTAGCCCGCCGCGAGTTCGTCGAGCTGGCGGTCGGTCAGCGCGGCGCCGGGCGGGTCCTGGGCCGGGACGGCGGCGGTGGGCGTCGTCCGGTCGCGGACGGTGGTGATCAGCTTCAAGAGGTCCCCGCAGAAGACGGAGGGATTGCGGAAGCCGGAGCCGTCGTCGGCCCGGTAGCGGTGCGCGTAGAGGCCGCCGCCGCAGGAGCGCACCACCGGGCAGGCCCGGCACTCCTCGGCCAGCCCCGCCAGCCCGGACTGCCGCTCCACCATGCCGGGGTGCGCGGCGACCTGGTCGAGGCTGTGCTCGAACACCGTGAACCCGGTCTCGGGCGCGCCGTCGTAGGCGGTCTTCAGGCTGTCGGCCTGCTCGAAGGACCCGTCGGTCTCCACCACGACCAGGTCGGACGGGTCCAGCCCGAGCGACTCGGTCAGGCTGGAGCGCCCGCGCAGGGTGCGGTGGATCGAGTCGAAGGTGCGGACCGGGACGGGGCGGCCCAGCTCCTCCCAGCGCCGGTACACCGCCAGCAGCCAGTCCGCGTACGGGGTCGGGCCGAGCCCGTCCGGGCGCTTGGGCGGGTCCGCCCAGGTGGCGTGCGGGAGCAGGAAGTCGACCCGGGGCGGTTCCAGCGCGACCAGCGCGTCCAGCACCGCGACGGGGTCGTTCTCCACGTCGATGGTGCACAGCAGGCCCGCGTACAGGTGCCGGTACTCGGGGCGGCGCAGCAGGCCGACCGCGGCGAGCACCTTGGCGTGGCTGCTGCGGCCGTCGGCGAAGCGGCGGTGCCGGTCGTTGGCCGCCCGGTCGCCGTCCAGCGAGATGCCGACCTTGATGCCGTGCTCGGCGAACAGGTCGAGGTGGCGGGTGTTCAGCCGCACCCCGTTGGTGTGGATCCGCAGGTCGAGGGCGCACCCGGGGGGCAGCGCGGCGCGCAGCAGTTCGGCCGCCCGGCCGAGCCGGGCCGGGCCCGCCAGCAGCGGTTCCCCGCCGTGCAGGACCACGTGGACGGCGGGCAGCCGGTGGGTGCGGGCGTGCTCGGCGATCCGCTCGGCGGTGCGGGCGAGCACCGCCTCGTCGATCACCCGCGCCTTGCCGCGCCAACTGGTGTCCGCGTGCTCGTAGACGTAGCAGTGGTCGCAGGCCAGGTCACAGCGGCCGTGGACCTTGATGACGTACTGCGAGAACGGGACGGGCGGGCGCGGCGCGGGGGGCACGGGTGATCAGGTGGAACGTCGTGTCCGGCTCGGTTCCGGGCCGGTCAGATCGAGGAGTTGAACGCGGCCACGGCCACCTGCCCGGACTCGCCGCCCGGGAGGGCCCGGTGCAGGCCCGCGGCGAGCTCCTCGGTGCCGAGGGCGGCCAGGGCTGCCAGCGAGGGGGCGGACTCCTCGGCGCGCGCGCTGTCGGCGGGCTTGGTGGCGGCGACCATGATGACTCGTTTCTGCGCCCGGACGACGGGCGCCCACAACGGAGGCCCCGGCATCCTTTTGACGGGACTCACCCGCGCGGAAGTCTACGCCGCGCTACCCACTGTCCGCCGCCTCAAACGTACTCAATTTTACCAACGTACTCCCCCTGGAGTACTTGCGGCCGCCTGGAGTTGACGAACGGTCAGCTTTGCGGCAGGGGAGCCTCAGGGGCAGAGCCGCTCGACCCGCCACCCCCCGGGCGCGGCACCCGCGGCGCCCCCGCCCGCGGCGCCCCCGCCCGCGGCGCCCTCGCCCGCGGCGACGAAGCGTAGCCGGTCGTGCAGCCGGTTCTCCCGCCCCTGCCAGAACTCGACCGTGCGCGGCACCACCCGGTAGCCGCCCCAGAACGGCGGGACGGGGACGCCCTCGCCCTCCGGGTACCGGGCGGCGAGGTCGGCGTACCGCTGCTCCAGCACCTCGCGGCCGGCCACCGGGCTGGACTGCTCGCTGGCCCAGGCGCCGAGCTGGGAGCCGTGCGGGCGGGTGCGGAAGTACGCGGCGGTCTCGTCCCGGCCGACCTTCTCCACCCGGCCGGTGACGATGACCTGGCGGGCCAGCACGATCCACGGGAAGAGCAGCGCGGCGTTCGGGTTGGCCGCCAGGTCGGCGCCCTTGCGGGAGCCGTAGTTGGTGAAGAACACGAAGCCGCGCGGGTCGTAGCCCTTGAGCAGGACGGTGCGCGCGGAGGGCAGCCCCTCGGCGTCGGCGGTGGAGAGCACCATCGCGTTCGGCTCGGGCACGCCCGCCTCGCGCGCCTCGTGGAACCACTGGGCGAACTGCTGGAACGGGTCGGCGGCGAGCTGCCCCTCGGTGAGGCCCTCGTGCCGGTAGTGCTCGCGCATCGCGGCCGGGTCGGGCCCCGGGGGCGGGGCGGATCCGGTGGAGGGGGCGGATCCAGCGGGCAGGGACTCGGCGCTCGGACGGCGTTCCGCGGTAGGCACGCCCCCATCATTCCGTACGACAAGCGCCGGGCGCCGCCCCGCCCGGCCGACGGCCGGGAGTAGGGTGGCTCGCCACCGCTTCGGCACCCGCCGCCCGGGGAACCGTCCGGCCGTCGCCCGGTGCGCCCCGGAGGATCCGCCGACGACGCCGGAGACGACGGGCCGGAGCGGCCCGTGGGGGAAACATCACCGTCGTGGTGTATGGCGCAATGCACTCCGTGCCTGTCAGTCTGACACCGAGTGCCAATCACCATCGGCCACCGGCGCGCCGCCCCACCACGGCCGCGCGCCGCCGTCGGATCATTTGAAGGAGCCGTTCAGATGTCGGATTTCGTACCCGGCCTTGAGGGTGTAGTCGCCTTCGAGAGCGAGATCGCCGAGCCCGACCGCGAGGGCGGGGCGCTGCGCTACCGCGGGGTGGACATCGAGGACCTGGTCGGCCAGGTCTCCTTCGGACACGTGTGGGGCCTGCTGGTGGACGGCAAGTTCGCCCCCGGCCTGCCGGCCGCCGAGCCGTTCCCGATCCCGGTCCACTCCGGCGACATCCGGGTCGACGTGCAGTCCGCCCTCGCCATGCTGGCCCCGGTCTGGGGCCTCAAGCCGCTGCTGGACATCTCCGCCGAGCAGGCCCGCGACGACCTCGCCCGGGCCGCCGTGATGGCGCTGTCCTACGTGGCCCAGTCGGCCCGCGGCCAGGGCCTGCCGATGGTCCCGCAGCGCGAGATCGACAAGGCGGAGACGATCGTCGAGCGGTTCATGATCCGCTGGCGCGGCGAGCCCGACCCGAAGCACGTCAAGGCCGTCGACGCGTACTGGACCTCGGCCGCCGAGCACGGCATGAACGCCTCCACCTTCACCGCCCGGGTGATCGCCTCCACCGGCGCGGACGTCGCGGCGGCGCTGTCCGGCGCGGTCGGCGCGATGTCCGGCCCGCTGCACGGCGGCGCGCCGTCCCGGGTGCTCGGCATGATCGAGGAGATCGAGCGCACCGGCGACGCGGCCGGCTACGTGAAGAACGCCCTCGACAAGGGCGAGCGCCTGATGGGCTTCGGCCACCGGGTCTACCGCGCCGAGGACCCGCGCGCCCGGGTGCTGCGCCGCACCGCCAAGGAGCTCGGCGCGCCGCGCTTCGAGATCGCCGAGGCGCTGGAGAAGGCCGCCCTGGAGGAGCTGCACAACCGCCGCCCGGACCGGGTGCTGGCCACCAACGTCGAGTTCTGGGCCGCCATCATGCTGGACTTCGCCGAGGTCCCGGCGCACATGTTCACCTCGATGTTCACCTGCGCCCGCACTGCCGGCTGGTCGGCGCACATCCTGGAGCAGAAGCGCACCGGCCGGCTGGTCCGCCCGGCCGCCCGCTACACCGGCCCGGCCGCCCGCAAGCCGCAGGAGATCGAGGGCTGGGAGCAGATCGCCGGCTGACCCACTTCCGGGTGAAAGGCTGACGTCACGTCAGCCCCGGCACGGCCGTCACCGGGCGCGCGCACACCCCCTGACCAGGGGTCACGCGCCCCGGTGCGGCCTGTCCGGAGCGGCCAAGATCACGTCTCAGCGGCCGGACGGGCGTACCGCCGCCGCGCGTCCGGGGGATAGGGTGCGGGTGTGGCTCAGATTCAGATCCCCGCCGACAATCTGCCCAACGACGGCCGCTTCGGCTGCGGCCCCTCCAAGGTGCGCCCCGAGGCCCTGAGTGCCCTCGCCGCCACCGGAACCTCCCTGCTGGGCACCTCCCACCGCCAGGCCCCGGTCAAGAACCTCGTCAAGCGCGTCCGCCAGGGCGTCGCCGAGCTGTTCTCGCTGCCGGAGGGCTACGAGGTCGTGCTCGGCAACGGCGGCTCCACCGCGTTCTGGGACATCGCCGCGTTCGGCCTGGTGCGCGAGAAGTCGCAGCACCTCGACTTCGGCGAGTTCTCCTCCAAGTTCGCCTCCTCCGTGAAGGCCGCCCCGTGGCTGGCCGAGCCGACGGTGATCAAGACCGCCCCGGGCACCCACCCGCTGCCGGTGGCCGAGGCGGGTGTGGACGTCTACGGCCTCACCCACAACGAGACCTCCACCGGTGTCGCGATGCCGATCCGCCGCCCCGAGGGCGCGGACGCCGGCTCGCTGGTCCTGGTCGACGCCACCTCCGGCGCCGGCGGCCTGCCGGTCGACATCCGCGAGACGGACGTCTACTACTTCGCCCCGCAGAAGTCCTTCGCCTCCGAGGGCGGCCTCTGGCTGGCCAGCTTCTCGCCGGCCGCGCTGGAGCGCGCCGCGGAGATCGCCGGCTCCGGCCGGTACATCCCGCCGTTCTTCGACCTGCCGACCGCGATCGACAACTCGTCGAAGGACCAGACGTACAACACCCCGGCCATCACCACCCTCTTCCTGCTGGCCGACCAGCTGGAGTGGCTGAACGGCCAGGGCGGTCTGGACTGGGCGGTGGCCCGCACCGCGGAGTCCTCCTCGATCCTGTACTCCTGGGCCGAGAAGTCCTCCTTCGCGCAGCCCTTCGTGGCCAAGCCGGAGGAGCGCTCGCAGGTCGTCGGCACCATCGACTTCGACGACTCGGTCGACGCCGCCGCGGTGGCCAAGGCACTGCGTGCCAACGGCATCGTGGACACCGAGCCGTACCGCAAGCTGGGCCGCAACCAGCTGCGCGTCGCGATGTTCCCGGCGGTCGACCCGGCGGACGTCGAGAAGCTCACCGGCGCCATCGACTACGTGGTCGAGCACCTGAACGACTGATCCGACGCCTTCCCGGGAGGCCCCGGTCCGCGCGAGCGGGCCGGGGCCTCCCGGCGTTCCGGGCCGGGTCCGGCCCTCAGACCGCACCGGCCTCGGCCGCGGCCGCGTTCGGGCCGAACTGGTCGAGGAAGCGCCCGGTGAACAGGTCGGCGCCCTTGTGGTCCCGTACCGCCTCGACCGGCGTGACGAACGGCCCGTCCGGCGAGGGGAGTTGGCCAACGCCGCCGGTGGTGCCGAGCGGCAGCAGGATGATCGGGTGGCCGAGCGGGCGGTAGACCTCGGCGGGCTGCTCGCCGCGCAGCTGGGCGGCGATGTTCTTGGCCACCACCTCGGCGTGCCGCATCGCGAAGCCCGCCATGTCGGCCTCCGGCAGGTCGGCCAGGTCGCCGATCGCGTACGCGTGCGGGTGGCCGGGCAGGCTCAGCCGCTCGGTGACCTCGACCTTGCCGCGCGCGGTGCGGGCGGTGAGCTTGCCGTCGGCCAGGTAGTCGGCGTCGACGCCGGACCCGTACGCCCGGTACCAGAGGTCGGCGGTCAGCCGCTCGCCCGCCGTGGTGGTGACGGTGAACTCGCCGGCCCGGCCGCTCTCGCCGGGCGGCGGCTCCACCAGGCCGGTGCCGAGCCGCAGTTCGACGCCCAGTGCGTCCAGCTGGCGGCGCAGGTCGTCGGCCACCCCGGGCAGGAAGCCGGGCAGCAGCTCCTCGACCGGGTCGACCAGCACCACCCGCTTGTCCGGCCAGACCTCCTTGATCTCCCCGGCCAGCTCCAGGCCGATCGCCCCCGCGCCGAGCACCAGCACCCGCCGCGCCCCGGCCAGTTCGCGGTGCGAGGCGCGGAGGTCGGCGAGCGCCCCGTCGACGGTGTCGGCGGCCGGTTGCGCCGGGTACGGGTACCGGGCGCCGGTGGCCAGCACCAGGTAGTCGGCGGGCAGGTGCTCGCCGGAGGCCAGCGTGACCCCGCCCGGGTCGACCGACACCGCCCGGTCCCGGACCACCCGCCCCTCGGTCAGCAGCGTCCGGTAGGGGAAGAACAGGTTCCCGGCCCAGTCCGGCCGGGTCAGGCCGCGCAGCGAGCCGGCCACGTTGACGAACGCCTCCCGCGGGTCGACCAGCACCACGTCCGCCTCGGCCTGCAGCGCCTTGGCGACCGCCGCGCCCCCGTAGCCCCCGCCGACCACCACAACGGTACGACTCATGACTCCACCCTCCCGTGGCTCCGCGCCCCTCTTGGTTCGCACTACGAACATAGTTGTTCGCAGTACGAATTACCAGCCTCCCGGGAATCTTTATTCGTACCACGAACTACCGCCTTCCCCGTGGTACGCTCGCCGGATGGCGAAGTTCGAAGCGGGCCCGATGAACCTGGTCACCGCCCTGGTCCGGACCTCCTTCCTGGTGGACGCCGCCTACACCCAGGCCGGCCGGGAGCACGGGCTGACGCCGCAGCAGGGCCAACTGCTCTGCGTCCTGACGGCCCGCCCGTACGGGATGGGCGAACTCTCCGCGGTGCTCGGCCTCGCCAAGTCCAGCCTGACCGGCCTGGTCGACCGCACCGAGCGGCACGGGCTGGTGCGCCGCGAGGACGACCCGCGCGACAGCCGGGCCGTCCGGGTCGCCCTGACCGAACTGGGCGGCGAGATGGCCGAGCGCTTCTACGCCGCGGCCTGCCGGCGGGTCGACGAACTCCCCTTCGGGCTGGACGCCGAGCAGCGCGGGACGCTGACCGCGCTGCTCGAACGGGTGGTGCTGGACAACGAGGCCCCCGAGGTCTTCACCGAGCCCGGCGCCTGACGCCCCCGCCCCGCCCCGCCCGCTCACCAGGCGTACGCCTCCGGCGCGGGGCCGCCGCCGTTCGGACCGGGCGGCGGGAACAGCCGGTCCAGCTCGGCCAGCAGTTCCGCGTCCGGCTTCAGCTCCAGCGCGGCCAGCGCGCCGTCCAGCTGCCCGACCGTGCGCGGGCCGATGATCGGGCCGGTGACGCCCTCCTGGGCCAGCAGCCAGGCCAGCCCGACGTGCGCCGGATCGGCGCCCGCCCGCGCGCACAGCTCCTCGTACGCCTCCAGCGTGCCCCGGTGCGCGTCCAGCGCGGCCGCCGAGTGACCGCCGCCGCCGCGGGCCGCCGTGCCCTCCCGCCGCTTGCGCAGCACCCCGGCGAGCAGGCCGCCGTTCAGCGGGCCCCACGGGATCACGCCGATGCCGTAGTGCCGGGCCGCGGGCAGCACCTCCAGCTCGGCCCAGCGGGTCATCAGGTTGTACCGGGACTGCTCGGCCACCAGGCCGAGGAAGTGCCGCTCGCGGGCCGCCTCCTGGGCCTGGGCGAGGTGCCAGCCGGCGAAGTTGGAGGAGCCGAAGTACAGCACCTTGCCCTGCCGGCGCAGCACGCCGAACGCCTCCCAGACCTCCTCCCACGGCGTGCTCCGGTCGACGTGGTGCATCTGGTACAGGTCGATGCGGTCGGTCCGCAGCCGCTTCAGCGACGCCTCCACCGCCCGCCGGACGTGCAGCGCGGACAGGCCGCCCCCGTTGGGCCCGGAGCCGGTCGGGAGGTAGACCTTGGTGGCCAGCACGGTGCGCTCCCGGCGCTCCGGGTCGCCGGCGAACCAGCGGCCGATGATCTCCTCGGTGGAGGTCTCGCCCGGGCGAGTGCCGTAGACGTTCGCGGTGTCGAAGAAGTTGACGCCGTGCTCGTGCGCCCGCTGCATCACCGCGTGGCTCTCGCGCTCGTCCGTCTCCGTCCCGAAGTTCATCGTGCCGAGCACCAGCCGGGACACCGTCAGCCCGCTGCGGCCGAGCCGGGTGTACTCCATGGCAACCGCCCCCTCATCCCCGACGGCCCGCCGGTCGGGCCGCTCCGCCGCCCAGAATACCGACAGACTTGTATGGAAATCGCGCTTTCCCGATCTCCGGCGTACCGACCCCGGACCGGAACATCGCCCTCCGACGCCCGGTGGGCCTCAGCACTAGGATGCAGACCGGTCGGCATGCAAGGCGTCGGCCCGGCACCGCAGGAGGAGACCGGAGTGACGAAGCAGGAACGCGGCATCCGCTCGCGGCAGGCCATCCTGGAGGCCGCCGCCGAGGTCTTCGACCTGCGCGGCTACGACGCCGCCGGGACCAACGAGATCCTCGCCCGCACCGGCCTGACCAGGGGCGCGCTCTACCACCACTTCCCGTCCAAGGAGGCCATCGCGCTCGCCGTCCTGGACGCCCACGGCGCCGCCCTGACCGCCGTCCCCGAGCACGCCAGCCGGCTGCAGTCCGTCATCGACCTGGGCTTCGCCTTCGCCGACCGCCTGCGCACCGACGTCGTCCTGCGCGCCGCCGTCCGCCTCGCCGTCGAACGGACCTCGCTGACCCGGCCCGCCGTCACCCCGTACGAGCAGTCCCGCGCCGTCGTCCGGGCCCTGCTCGCCGACGCCGCCGAACGCGGCGAGACCCTGCCCGGCCTCGACCCCGACGAGGCGGCGGACGTCGTCATCGCCGCCTTCACCGGCGTCCGGGTGATGTCCCAGGTCTACACCGACCGCGCCGACCTGCCCGAACGCCTCACCGCCCTGTGGCGGACGCTGCTGCCCGGCCTCGCCGCCCCCGGCATGATCAGCCGCCTGCGCACCACCCCGCCGACGCCGGACGGGGACGCCGCTACTTCTGCACGATCGCGCTGATGATCACCACGACCAGCAGCAGGACGAACGCGCCGGTGACGATCCGCATACGAGTCTTCGGGTCCACCCTCCGAGGGTAATCGGTCGAACGCCCCGCCCCGCACACAGGGCGCTCGTCCCGACGTTCCGCCCCGCCGCGCATGTCTCCGGGGCTGACCCCGGCACCGTTGGGCAGGCTAGGGGCATGCTCACCTACGACTCGAACGGCTTCCGCCTCGACGGCCGACCGCTGCGCATCCTGTCCGGTGCGGTGCACTACTTCCGCAGCCGCCCCGAACAGTGGCCCGACCGGCTGGCGGCGGCGCGCGCGATGGGGTTGAACACGGTGGAGACGTACGTGCCGTGGAACCTGCACGAGCCCGCTCCCGGGCGGTACGCCCGGCTCGACGAGCTCGACGCGTTCCTCGACGAGGCGCACCGGCAGGGCCTGTGGACGATCGTCCGGCCCGGCCCCTACATCTGCGCCGAGTGGGACAACGGCGGCCTGCCCGGCTGGCTCACCGCCCGGCTCGGCCGCCGGGCCCGCACCGGCGACCCCGGGTTCCTCGCCGCCGTGGACGCGTTCTTCGACGTCCTGCTGCCCCGGGTGGTCGAGCGCCAGTGGGGCCGACCCGGCGGAACCGTGCTGATGGTGCAGGTCGAGAACGAGTACGGGGCCTTCGGCAGCGACCGCGACTACCTCGCCCACCTGGCCCGCGGCCTGCGGGAGCGGGGCGTCACCGTCCCGCTGTTCACCTCCGACGGTCCCGAGGACCACATGCTCGCGGCCGGCACCGTCCCCGGCGTGCTGGCCACCGTCAACTTCGGCTCCGACCCCGAGGGCGCCTTCGCCGCACT
The DNA here is from genome assembly GCF_039529925.1 of Kitasatospora saccharophila. NCBI lineage: Bacteria > Bacillati > Actinomycetota > Actinomycetes > Kitasatosporales > Streptomycetaceae > Kitasatospora > Kitasatospora saccharophila. Next base: position 114,499 of record NZ_BAAANS010000026.1, read on the forward strand.
GCGCCGCCACCGCCCCGAGGACCCGCCGTTCTGCATGGAGTACTGGAACGGCTGGTTCGACCACTGGGGCCGGCCGCACCACACCCGGGACGCCGCCGACGCCGCCGACACCCTGCGCCGCATCCTCGCCGCCGGCGGCTCGGTCAACCTCTACATGGCCCACGGCGGCACCAACTTCGGCACCACCGCCGGCGCCAACCACGCCGACCCACCGTTCAACTCCACCGACTGGACGCACTCCCCCTACCAGCCCACCACCACCTCCTACGACTACGACGCCCCGCTCGACGAACGCGGCCTGCCCACCGCCAAGTTCGAAGCCTTCCGACAGGTCATCGCCGACTTCGCCGCCGAACAGCCGGAACTCGTCCGCTACTTGGACAACCGCACCCCCGAACTCCCCTCCCCCGCACCGGTGCTGGCCGCCCGCGAGGTGATCCTCGACGAGTACGCCGAGCTGCCGTTCGGCCCCGCCGTCGCCTCCCCCGTCCCGCCGCTGTTCGAAGAACTCGGCCTGGAGCACGGCCTGGTCCGCTACACCGCGACGCTCCCCGCCGCCAGCCCCGAACTCCCGCTCACCGTCGAAGGACTGCGCGACCGGGCCGGCCTGCGGGTGGACGGCAAACCCGTGGCCGCCCTCGAACGCGGCGTGCCCGCCGAACCCGTCACCGCGGGCGGCGGCGCCCGGATCAGCCTGCTCGTCGAATCCCTCGGCCGGGTCAACTACGGCCCGCGGACCGGCGAGACCAAGGGCGTCACCGGCGTCCGCCACGAACGCCAGTACGTGCACGGCTGGCACGCCGAACCGCTCGCCCTCGACCCGCTCCCCCACACCACCGCCTGGGGCCCCGGCACCCCCGCCCCCGAGACGCTCGCCCGCGGCACCCTCCACCTCGACGCCCCCGGCGACGCCTTCCTCGCCGTCCCCGAGGGCCACCACGGCTACCTCTGGGTCAACGGCTTCCTCCTCGGCCGCTACGACGCCCGCGGCCCCCAGCACACCCTCTACTGCCCCGCCCCCCTCCTCCACCCCGGCCCCAACACCCTCACCCTCCTCGAACTCGGCCCCACCGACCCGTCCCGCGTCCAGCTCCGCGAGACCCCGGAGATCAACGGCTGACCGCCCGGGGGACGCACCACCAGGGGCGCGGGGAACCGCGCGGCCCACCGGGCACGCCCAGCCGGACCACGACGCAGGACACGAACTCGCCCTGTCCCGCGACCACGCTGACGCGCGGTTCCCCGCGCCACGGTCCCGCCTCAGCGCAGCGGGTCGCCCAGCGGCCAGCCCTCCACCACCGTGTAGCGGGCCGGGCCGTAGCCCGGCTCGCTGCGCATCAGTTGGATCCGCTCGGCCGCCCACTCGGTGCCGCGGAAGTCCCGCATCGCGGCGGCCATCGTCCTCAGCTGCCCCGGCCCGTCCGGTCTCCGTCCCCGGGTGGTGCCGGAGCGGGCGAGGGTCAGGTGCGGTTGGAAGCCGTGTTCCCCGTCCTCGACGTCCAGGGTCCGCCGCACGGCCGCCGCCAGGGCCCGCAGGGCGCGGGTCCCGCCCTCGACGCCCGCCCAGAGGGCCCGTTCGCCGAAGGTGCCGCCGCCGGCCAGCCGCAGCCGGTGGGCCGGGTGTTCGCCGGCCAGCCGGGCGAGGGCCCCTTCCAGGGCGGGGACCTCGTCGGCCGGCACCTCGCCCAGGAAGGCCAGGGTGAGGTGCCATCCGGCGGGTTCGGTCCAGCGCAGCCGGTCCGCGCCGGGGAGTTCGCGCAGCGGCGCCGCGGCGTCGGCGAGTTCCCGTCTGGCGCGGGCCGGGGGGTTCACGGCGACGAAGAGCCTCATCCCGCCATCCTGCCGCACACCCCCGGCCCGCCGGGGGGACGGGGCGGAGGCCGCACCGGTCCGTACCGGAGGGCCCGGCTCCACCCCGCCCCTGCCCCATGGCCTAGCAGGCGGTCGCCAGGTCGTCCTTCTGCACCACCGAGAACACCCGGCCGCGGGTCCGCACCGGGTGCAGGTCCAGGCGCAGCCGCAGGCCGCTGATCCGGCCGAGGACCAGGGCGACCACGCCGGCCGCGGCGGCGGAGACCAGTCCGCAGGCGAGCAGGCCCAGGCGCGGGCCGTACTGGGCGGTGATCCAGCCGACCAGCGGGGCGCCGATCGGGGTGCCTCCGGTGAAGACCAGCACCAGCAGGCCCATCACCCGGCCGCGCATCTCGGGGTCGGTGCCGAGCTGCAGGGCCGAGTTGACCGAGGTGTTGAAGGTCAGGCCGAAGACGCCGATCAGGGTGAGCAGCAGCGCGAAGGTCCAGTAGCCGGGCGCGAACGCGGCCAGTACCTCCAGCGTGCCGAAGGCGAGCGCGGCGAACACCAGGCGGCGCAGCCGGGGCGCGCCGCGGCGGGCGGCGAGCAGGGCGCCGGTGAGCGAGCCGACCGCCATTGCGGTGTTGAGCAGGCCGTACGCGCCCGCGCCGACGTGGAAGGTGTCGTGCGCGAAGCCGGAGAGCAGGGTCGGGAAGTTGAACCCGAAGGTGCCGATGAACCCGGCGAGCACCATCGGCCAGAGCAGTTCGGGGCGTTCCCGGACGTAGCTCAGGCCCTCGCGGAGCTGTCCGCGCCGGCGGGCGATCCGCTCGACGGGGCGCAGTTCGCTGCTGCGCATGGCGAGCAGGCCGCCGATGACCGCGACGAAGGAGATCCCGTTGACGGCGAACGCCCAGCCGCTGCCGACCGCGGCGATCAGCGCGCCGGCGACGGCGGGGCCGACCAGGCGGGCGGTCTGGAAGTTGGCGGCGTTCAGGCTGACCGCGTTGGCGAGGTCCTTGGCGGGGACCATCTCGCTGACGAACGCCTGCCGGGTCGGGTTGTCGACCACGGTGACCAGGCCGAGCAGCAGCGCGAACAGGTAGACCGCGACGGGCGTGACGGTGCCGGTGATGGTGAGCAGGGCGAGGCCGGCGGCGAGCAGGCCCATCGCGCCCTGGGTGGCGATCAGCAGGCGGCGCTTGGGCAGCCGGTCGGCGAGGACGCCGCCCCACAGGCCGAGCAGCAGCATGGGCAGGAACTGCATGGCGGTGGTGATGCCGACCGCGAACGGGCTGCCGGTGAGGCTGAGCACCAGCCAGTCCTGGGCGATGCGCTGCATCCAGGTGCCGGTGTTGGAGACCACCTGTCCGGCGAAGTAGTACCGGTAGTTGCGGATGCGCAGGGACGAGAACATCCCTCCCGGGCGGCTGAACCGGCCCGGCGGAGCGGCGGGGGTCTCCGCCGCGGTGGGATGCTCGGGGTCGTCGTCGCCGCTGCCCGGCAGGCCCGTGGGGGCGGGTGCCTGGGTCTGGGCGGCGGGGGCGCCGGTGGGCGCGGTCTCGGTGGCGGCCGCTTCGTCGGTGAGCGGTTCGTCGTGGCGCGCGCCCGCGGGGCGGGTGGTCAGGCGCCGGGGGTCGGTGCGGAGGTCGGTGCGGATGGTCGCGGTGCGGATCGCGGCGGCGCGGGCGGCCGGCGGTGTCAAGGTGGTCTCCCCTCGGCGCGCCGCGGCCGGTCGTCCGGTCGCGGCGCGGTGTGTGGCGCTGGTGGGTGCTGCGGTGATGCGGTTCTCCTTCGTTCGCCCGGGACGGGTGCTGGACGGGGTCGGGCCGGTGCCGGACTGGTCCGGACCGGGTCGGCTACATGTTGGCCAGCTTGTAGAGCACGGGCGCGGCGGCCTTCAGCCGCTCCCATTCCTCCGCGTCGAGGCCCTCGGCGAGCTGGGCCAGCCAGGCGTTGCGCCGGCGGCGGGACTCGTTGAGGATCTCCTCGGCCTGCTCCGTACTGCTGACCACCACCTGCCGGCGGTCCTCCGGGTGCGGCTCGCGCCGCACCAGGCCCTTCTCCTCCAGCATCGCGATGATCCTGGTCATCGACGGCGGCTGGACGTGCTCCTTGCGGGCCAGCTCACCTGGTGTCGCCTTGCCGCAGCGGGCGAGCGTGCCGAGCACCCCCATCTCGGTGGGGCTCAGCGACTCCTCGACCCGCTGGTGTCGCAACCGTCGGGCCAGGCGCATCGCGGACGACCGCAGCTGGCTTACCGCCAGCAGGTCGTCCTCGGACATCTCGGGCATGTCATTAGACTACGTCATTACCGAGTCTAAGGAAAATTGATTTCCGCCACACCGCGGCGGGGCGCCGGAGCCGTCCCGCTCAGTCCGCGGTGAGGTGGAAGCCCAGCCGGCCGAAGCGCAGCCGGTCGCCGGCCCGGACCGCGGTGCCGCCGGCCACCCGGCGGTCGTTGACGAAGGTGCCGTTGCTGGAGCCCAGGTCGTACAGCACCCAGCCACCGGCCTCGAAGCGCAGCTCGGCGTGGTGCCGGGAGACGGTCGAGTCGCCCAGCCGGAGGTCGGAGCCGGTCATCCGGCCGATCCGCAGCCGCCGGACGCCCGGGTCGGGCAGCCGCAGCCTGGTCAGCTGCTCGGCGTGCCAGGTCTGCCGCAGCCGGACCTGGAGCGCGGAGACCTTGGCCACGCCGCGCAGCAGCGCCCGGGAGACCGGCCCGTAGGTGCGCAGGTCGCCGACCACCTCGGCGAGTTCCGCCCGGCTGCGGGCGGTCAGCACCAGTTCCATCCGGCGGATGAAGGTGTCGTGCGAGAGCCGGCCGCTGCCGACCCCGTCCCGCAGCACCTCCAGCGCGCTGTCCCGCTCGGCCTGCGAGGGGCGGGCGAGCTGGGTACTGAACTCCTGAGCGGCCATAGCGTGATTGTCGGGCGGCCGGTCCGCGCTGTCCAGCACACCGTCGGCCCACGACCGGAAGGGCCCCGACTCCCGTGCGGCACAACGGCCTTCGGGCGGATCCGGGCCGGCTCCCCGCGCACCGGAACGCCCTCCCGGCCGGGCCCGTACTGGCAGGATCGGGGGCACCGCACCGACGACCGGCCCGGGGAGCGCCCGCCACATGCCCGTGATCGCCGTGACCGGGCACCTGGACCTCGCCCCGGCCACCTCCCGTGCCGTCCGCGCCGCCCTGGACGCGCTCCTCGTCCCTTGCCCGGCGGCGGAGTTGACCGGCGTCTCCTGCCTGGCGCCGGGCGCCGACACGCTGTTCGCGGACGCCGTGCTGGCCCGCGGCGGCCGCCTGGTCGCTGTCCTGCCCGGCCCCGGCCACCCGGGTCCGGGGGCCACCGCCGCCGAGCGCGCCGCGTTCGACCGGCTGCGCGCCGCCGCGCACCGGGTGGTGGTGCTGCCCGCGGCCCGGCTCGACCCGGCCGCGTACGTCGCCGCCAATGACCGGTTGCTGCTGCTCGCCGACCGCCTGGTCGCGGTCTGGGACGGCGGGCCGGGCAACGGGCCGGGCGGGACGGCCGACATGGTCGCCGCCGCCCGGGCCGCCGGGCTGCCGGTGGACGTCCTGTGGCCGCCCGGCTCGACCCGCACCGGGCGCTGAACCGCCGTGGGCCGGACGGCACTCGGCAGGCGGGCCGACGGCCCTCGTCCGAACGCCTCCGCCCGCCCGCCGGCCATACGGCTCCAGCCGGCTCGGGCCGCGGAAGAGGAACACCGCGTCCCGGATCGAGGGCAGGCCGAGGGCCGGCATCAGCACCCGGGCCAGCCCGAGGCCGAACCCGCCGTGCGGCGGCATGCCGTACCGGAAGCAGTCCAGGCACCGGCCGAGCGGGCCCTCGGGTCCGGTGTCCATGGCACCTCGAACACCAGCCGCCGCTCCGGGCGCCGGACGTCCAGGAAGCGCCAGTTGGCGCGCTGCTCCGGGCCGGTCTCCGCGCCGATCGGCAGCCCGGGCTCGGCCGCCGACACCACCTCGACCCGCTCCGGGACGATCTCCAGCCCGCCCAGCTTCACCACCGGGTTGGCCACCACCCGGCCGGTCACCACCACCGCCGACTCCACCGTCAGCCCGCGCAGCAGTCCGTCGAGCGCGTCCCCCTCGCCCCCGCGCCGGTGGGTGACCTGCACCGCCCCCGTGTGGTCCCGCACCACCACGAACCGCACCTTGCTCTGCAGCCGCAGCGTGTCGCCCCCTTGACCGTGACCGTCCGCCCGATCGCGGACGCCAACCCTCCGACGAGGACGCGCCCACCCCAACCCGTTCGTACCCGCTCCCACCTCGGGTTTTTCTCCCGCCCCCGGACCGCGCCCCGCCCCGCCGCAGGCCCGTGACGGACGGTGACAGCCGCCGGGGGCGGCCCTACGATGGCCCGACTCGGGTCGGCCCGACCGGAGTTGACCATCAGTCAGAGATGCGTGCGTTCCGGGGAGGCGGCCCGATGGTCGAGGATGCGTGGAACAGATCGGCACTGCGGGCGGGCACCCTGGCCAGGCTGCTCGCCCTGACCGACACCCTGGTCGACCCGGTGGCGGCACCGGACCCGCTGGCCCCCGTCCGGCACCTGTCGGTGTTCGACCCGCTCGACGCCCCGGGCCCGGACCGGGCCGGGACCGTCCTGGTCGCGATCGGGGTCGACCCGCGCTCGGCGGCCGCCGAGGACCTGCTGCGCGACGCGGGCGCGGACCGGGTGACGGCCGTGGTGCTGCGGGGAGTGGCCGACCGGGCCCGCCGGGAACGGCTGGGCGGGATCGCGGAACGGGCCGGAACCGCCCTGCTGCTGCGCGCCGCCTGGACGGACTGGCAGACCGTGGTCGCCACCCTGCGGGCCGCCCTGGAGAGCCCGGTCACGGACCACGGCAACGTGCTGCTGGGCGACCTCGGCGGCCTGGCCCGCCAGATCGCCCGGGAGGTCGAGGGGGCGGTGACCATCGAGGACCCGGACTCCCGGGTCCTCGCGCACCACGCCGAGAGCATCGACCTGGACCGGATCCGGCTCTGGACCGTCCTGACCGGCGCCGTCCCCGAGGAGCGGCGCCGGGCGATGAACCAGGACGGCTTCTTCAAGCAGCTCTGGTCCTCGAACCGGGTGCTGCACCGCCTCCCCGACGGGGACGTGCCGGAGCGGATGGCCGTCGCGGTGCAGGCCGGCGGCATGCGCCTCGGCTCGATCTGGGTGGCCGCGATCACCGGGAAGGCCCTGGAGAGCCGGGCCGTCGACGTCCTGCGGGCCGCCGCCGAGACCGCCGCCGCCCACCTGCTGCACCACCACACGCACCACGGCGCCCGGCACGCCCTGCTGCTCGGCGCGGCCCGCGCGGTGCTCGACGGCCCGGGCTCCGGCGCCCTGCTCGCCGGGCACAGCGGCATCCCCGCCGACGCCCACTGCGCCGTCCTGGCCGTCGGCGCGCCCGGCCCGGTGGGCGACGGCCGCCGCGCCGAGCTGGAACGGGCGGTGCGCCTGTGCCGGCCCCGCCCCGGCAGCGGCCACCTGGTCCTCCCCGCCGAGCGCGGCGTCCTGGTCCTGCTCGGCGGTCTGGCGAAGACCCCGGCCGAGGCCCGGACCCAGGTCACCGACTACGGCCGCCTGCTGTCCGCGGACCTGACCGCCCGGCTGGGCGTCCGGGTACCGGTCGGCATCGGCCCGGTCCAGGCCCGGCTGGACGACGCCGCCCGCTCCCGCCGGTCCGCCGAACTCGCCCTGGGCGGGCTGCTGTTCCTCCGCAAGACGCCCGAACCCGACTGCGCCACCGTCGAACAGGTCGCCGACGCGGTCGCCCTGCGCCAGATCATCGAGACGGTGGACGGGCTGCCGCTGCCGGTGCGCACCTCGGTGTCCCGGCTCGCGGAGGTCGAACCGCGCACCGGCCACCCCCCGCTGAAGCTGCTGTCCGCCTACCTGAGCCACCACGAGCAGAAGGGCCCGGCCGCCGACTCGCTCGACATGCCCCGCACCACCTTCAGCCAGCAACTCGCCAGGCTGCGCAAGACCTTCGGCCTGGACACCGAGGACGCCGACGCCATGCTGCTCGCCCGCATCCAGCTCCTGGTCCGCAAGTACCGGGCCGACCGGGACTGACCCGGGCGCCCACCCCGGCGCCCACCCCGGCCCCCGCCGCACGGCCGCCGCCGCACGGCCGCCGGACCGGCCTGGACCGGCCTGGACCGACCCGGCGGTGCGCGGACGCCGGATCCGCCCCCGAGACCGGTGCCCGCGCACCGTCCCGGCCCGACCGGGCACCGCGCGCCGCCGCCCGCACCGCCGATCGCCCCGCCCCCGGTCTCCCCCGGCCGCCCGCCCCCGCCGACCCCCGGGCCCGGGCCGCCCGCGCCGCCGCCTGCA